>NZ_JBFUAT010000056.1:0-18970 GCF_056406135.1 Luteibacter sp. P1_D3
ACACAAAGGCGAGCAGGGCAAGAAGTTCGGGGATGGAAACAAACATGGACAGAATCCTGTTGGGAAGTCGCCCATCCTTGATCACCGTTCCTGACTGTCAAGGCAGAAGGCCTGGGCAATGTGTCGCTGCGGTCCCGAGGGGGCACGGCCGTGCACGTGGTCCACCTAAGGTGCTTAATGGGCACTCGCCTGGCGCTTGGAGCGCTCGAGTCCACGAGCCGTTACGCCGCGCCAAACGCGCAGGAGACGTAGTCGTACGCACCGTGATGCCTGGTGTCACGGCCAAGTAAGATAGGGTTTGCCCAAGGACAAGGAAGCGTAATGCGTCGAGTCAGCGTCACGACGAAAATGAGGCCGTTTCGCAAACTGTTCGTGATTGACGGCAACGACAGGCCGGCCTTTGTCCGCATCGCCCGCGAAATTGCGGGGGAAGTCGACGCGTTTCGCAACCTTATCTTGCCGGATGACCGCCTGCTCTGGTCCCCGACGACGGCAGAACTGGTCCGGCGGTTTGACCCGGACATCATCTTCAATCTCTCTGCGCTCGCATCGGAACGAATCCAGGACCATTTCGAGGCGAGATGCGTCGTTCCCGATGACGGACGTTGGCGAATCGGGCGATTCGGAACAGGGCTCGAATACTTCCGGAGTGTGCCACGTGGGCTGATTGCTTTCGGCGATGCGTTTCCAGCGGACGTGTATGCAGCTGACTCCATGATGGACTCGCCCGAAAATTTTTTTGGTGCGGTGAACTTTGGCTTGAGTGAGGACGCAGACCCTTTGCGGTTTCAGTTCACGGCCTTGGAAAAATTGAAAATCGAGGCCGTTCCGGCGGTCGAATCGGTCGTCGATGCGATGCGCGGAGAACGCGAGTCCTTTTGGGGCTTGTGCGAGGGCGTGGGATTCGGAACCGGAAACGGCTCAAGTGTGTGGGAAGTCAATTACAACACCGCGCGATCCTTCGCGAATGGACGCTACGCTTTCGTAGCCGCGGAAGGTGACCTGTCGTCGCTGTGCTACTTCTGGAACACGCGAGCGATCTTTGGCAATACCGCGATATTTTGGCTTCCCAGCGACTTGCTCGCCCGCATGGATGTCTCCAATCACCCATTCGATGCCTGTGTGGCGCGAGACGACGCGTCCGCCCAAATCGCCAGCGCGTATTTCCCTGGCGTCGACTGCTTGCGCCCTGACGAGTACAGGTTCGGCTCGGCAAATGACCGCTGGAAGTTGTTCGAGCACACACAGGACGTGACCGTTGACGGCCCGGAACTGTCTGTGCAGCACCCGGCGTCGAAGACCCTTTCTGAAGTAGGCGCTTCTGGCGCTTTCGTCATGGAACTGAGGGGGGTCTCCGAGCTCGCCTACCCGGTTCGGGCGGACTCCTGGACGCTGATGGAATCGCTCAACCCCGGTGCGTCGAGCTTTCCGGAACGCTTTACGCGGATATCCCGGGCCGGTACATCGCAGTATGTGCTCAAGGTCGCTCCCGGTGAGGGCGACGTCTCATGCACTTTCACCATTCCTTCCCTGAGCCAGTGGGTCCATCATCGCTTTGGGCAGCGGGGCATGACGATTCGACCAACGGCGAAGACGGCCTTGCTCGAACAACTCGACCGCTTGGTCTCTTCCTCACCCGGTCGCGAGGCGGCGAAGGCTCTTTCTACAGAAACGACTTACCGCCTTGTTGCGCAAATGTCGCCGGCGATACGCTCGAAGCGGATTGAGAAGACCCTTCGGGATTCCAGCGGGGTCGACGCCACCAGCCGGGCAATCGAGCAGGCGATTGAGGATGGCTCGATAGGTCTGCCGGCCATTTGTATGTCGCTGCAGCAGATGTGCGCCAGTTTAGGTATCCGCAAGGCAGACCGTATGCCTTTCTGCGAGGAGGTGCAGACCCTCTATGACCACCGGGTACTCCTGCGCGGAAAGGACATTCATTGCCCGCACTGCAAAAGCCGGATATGGCTTCCGATTGAGGCCGTTGAAGCGAGGATTCACTGCCCCGAATGCGGCAATGGCATTGCCATGCCTGTCGTGGAGGATGGCGATGCGTACAAGGTGAACCGGCTGGTGACCAGGGCGTTCGACCAGGGTCAGTTGGCGACGTTCCTGTTGTTGAATTTTCTCAGGGCCAAGTACCGGGTTATCGATTCCTGGTCTAACCTTGAGGTATTCGAAGGCGGAACGTTAAAGACCGACATCGACATGGTCCTCAGGCTGGGCCGGCGTGTCGGCATCGCCGAATGCAAGTCACGCGCCGGATTCGGTGATGCGCAGATAGGCTCCTTGCTGGATGTCGCAAGGGCCATAAAGAGCGAGTTTGTCTTTCTTTCGACATTGCTGCCGCGGGACCATGAATCAATCCGTGCACTTGTCGAATCGCTCGCGTCGAGAGACCTCCCTTTTCCGGTATTTGTCGTCACGGACGGCGTCTTGTTTGGTACACGGGAGGCATCGCTCGCCGAACACTTTGAACTCGGCCGGCTTGGCGTCGCCCACGCGGGGCCCGTTCTTCTGTAATGAGTCGAATGCGGCCGGCCGAAGGCAATGGTGAAAGAGTCATGTCAAACAGGCAGGGGTGGACAGTGGAGCTTTCTCGCTCGCACGGATGACTTGCTGGGTAAACGGCAGGCCGGCTAAGCCTGATGCCCACCTCCGTTGGTATGATTCCCGTCCTAGAAGTCAGGGAGAGGTGCAATGGAAACGATGCCGGGTTGGGGATGGGCTCTTTTTGCGGGAGTGGTCGTCGTTGCGGTGGCAATTGTGGTCACCGTTCGCGCGGGGGCCGGCGCCGCACAGCGCCATCTCCAGGCGCGTCTGGAGCTGGCGCTGGCGGACGCGAGTCGTTTTCCCGATGCCCAAGACCGCGCGACTCGGGCGGAGGCCCGCGCTGAAGCCCTGACCGCTGACGTTTCCACTGCCGGGGCAAAAGAAGCTGGGCTTGTCGCCCGCGCGAACGAGGCGGCTGGCACGGTGCTGAGGCTGGAAGCGGCCATCGTCGCCCGCGACAGCGACAGTTCTGCACTTCGGGAAACAGTCGAACGCCTGCAGCGAGAGCTCGCCACAGCCAAAGCGACGTCCGAGTCCAGGGCGAGCGAGGTTACGCGTATCCGGCAAGAACGCGACGTATTGCAGGCCGCGCGGGACGTGGCGACGCGCACAGTCGACGCGATCCGGCAAACAGCGGCGGTGGCCGAGGCCAACCTCGCGTCCAAAACGCAGGAAGCGGCCCAGCTGTCCATCGAGCGCGACTCGGCCAGGGAAGAGCTTCGGCTGTTGTCGGTCCGGTTCCAGCAGATGCGTGCCGACCACGCGACAGCCGCATCCGAGCGCGATGCCGCAAGGGAAGCGGTCGTTGAGACCAAGGGCTTTCTCACCAGGGCTCAAGCCGAGATGCGGACGGCGTTTACCGAGGCGGCCAGCAAGGTGTTCGACGAAAAATCCCTGCTGCTTGACCAGCGCATCCAGGCAAGTTCTGAGGTGTCAAAGGTGAGCTTTGAGGCGACTTTAAGGCCCTTTGCAGAGAAAGTGAGCACGTTTCAGGCCAAGGTCGAACAGCTTGGGACCGACCAGGCCAAGGAGCACGCGCAACTGGTGGGCACCATTGGCGAGTTGAAGGGGCTCAACCAGAACATGGCCACGGCCGCGGAAGCGCTGACGCGCGCGCTCAAAGGCAATGCGAAAACGCGGGGCGACTGGGGCGAGCTGATTCTCGAAACCGTGCTCAAAGGCTCGGGCCTTGAAGAAGGCAAAAACTACGTCACCCAGATGCACACCATCGACGACGACACCAACCAGCGGAAATACCCGGATGTGGTGGTGAACCTCCCCGACGGGCGCCGCGTGGTGGTCGATTCGAAAATGAACTTCATTGCCTGGACCGAAGCGCAAGACGCTCAGACCCCCGAAGGACACCAGGACGGGCTCATCCGGCACGCGGCGGCCCTTCGCGCCCACATGCGCGACCTTTCTGACAAGAACTATCCAAAAGTGCTCGGGGCCGACGCACTGGATCTCACCATCCTGTTTGTCCCCATCGAAGGGGCCTTGTCCGCTGCGTTAAGCATCAACCCAGACTTGCAGACCGAGGCTTTCGCGAAGAAAGTGGTGTTCGCATCGCCCAATACCCTCATGGCGATGCTTCGTGTGGTCGAACGCCTGTGGACGCGGGACAAGATCCAGCGGCAGGTTGGCGTCATCAACGACGAAGCGACCAAGCTTCTCGATGCGCTTGGAGGCTTCCTCGAGGACTTCGACGCAATCGAGGGCCGTCTTCGCCAGGCGGGGGAGGCGTACACGAAGGCGAAGACGAGGCTGACCGATTCAAATCAGTCAGTGGTGTCGCGCGCCCAGCGACTCGTTGCAGCGGGTGCAAGGGGCAAGAAAACTCGCCGCGAGGAACTCCTTCCCGTATCGGGCGGCGACGAGGGGGCACTCGCCCTCGCAGTCGAAGGTGTCAGTGGCCCCGAAACACCGGACAACGCATAAGCTTTCGGCGCATTGCCGCATGTAAAAATCATGGGCCCGATGGCCCAGCGTCGGTGGGAAACCATCCGCGAACGGAGTTGAAGATGGAACCCGTCACCGAAGTCAACGATGCATTGATTTTTCAAAGCTCGCTGCCGAACGCCGAAAAGCTCGAACGCGCTCGCACGCAGCTCCTTGACCTTTCCGCCCGGAACCGTTTGCTCAACATGCCGCGGACGAGCAAGTCGTCGGCCATTGCGGTCATCGACGAGAAAGCTGCTGAGGTTTACCGCCTGCTTGTTCGGGAAAACAAGGCATTTACCTTCCTCGCGGGCAAAGCCGCGGCGGGAGAGGATGTTGCGGAGGATGATGAGTCAACCGGCGACGAGCCCGACGAAATCGACCAGCTCGCGCAGCCCGACGACGAGGGTACGGACGAACGCGGCGTGCTGTTGCGTCACACCGACACCAAACTCCAGACTCGCTTGACCGGCAAGGGACTGCAGAAACGTTTGCTCGAGCTGTACCTCAATTCGAAGACGCTCGAGGAAGAGCAGGGTGTCAACGTCCTCTATGCCACCCTCGGCGCACTCAAATGGGTCGACCCGAACAAGGCAACAAATGTCCGCTACGCACCATTGGTCCTTGTCCCCGTCGAGCTTAGCCGTGGCACTGCAGGCGAGCGGTTCCGCCTGAAGGCCCGACTGGAAGATGTGGCGTCCAACCTGTCACTTGAAGCATACCTCGACCGTGTCCACAAGCTTCGCATGCCGGCGTTCGAGGCGAACGAAAGCTTTGACATTGATGCGTACTGCGCTGACGTCGCACGAACAGTGTCGGAAAAGCCGGGCTGGGAAGTCTTGCCGGACGAGATGACGGTGGGTTTTTTCTCGTTTGCCAAGTTCTTGATGTACCGCGACCTCGACCCTGCCATCTGGCCCAAGGGCAACACCATTGTCGACCGTGCCTTGGTCAAGGGGCTATTGTCCGACGGGTTTCCGGGCGGGGAAGGCATGCTCGACGAAGGAGCGAACATCGACCCGGTCATTCCTCCGGCCGACATGCTCCACATTCTCGATTGTGACAGCTCGCAAGCCATCGCCATCCGCGAAGTGCGCCGTGGCCGCGACATGGTCATTCAGGGACCGCCCGGCACCGGCAAGAGCCAGACCATTGCCAATGTCATTGCCGCTGCCATCAAGGACGGCAAGACCGTGCTCTTCGTTGCCGAGAAGATGGCGGCACTGGAAGTCGTCAAGCGCCGCCTGGATGAGAAGGGTGTGGGTGATGCCTGCCTTGAACTCCACAGCAACAAGGCCAACAAGCGCGCCGTGCTCGAGGAGCTTCGGCGCACCTGGGAGCTCGGCGCACCCAAGGCAGCACCAACCGGCACCCTGATTTCCCGCCTGACCGAAGCGCGCGACGAACTCAACGCGCATGTCTCCCGGCTCCACCGCATCGACCCCGCGTCTGGCCTTTCCCCCTTCCAGGTGATGGGGCACCTGTCGCGCCTGAGGCAGGCCGGCGTGATGCCCAATGACGTGACACTCGAGGGCATCGATGGATGGGGCGCGGATGGGTTCGAACGGCGTCACGCTCTCCTGAGCGACCTCGTGACCCGGATCGACATCATCGGCAGGCCCGACGACCACGCTTTTACCGGCGTCGGCATCGAGGCAATGGCGCCAACCGACCGCGAGCGCCTGGTGGTCCGCGTTGCCGCACTCCGCGGCCAGCTCGAGCACGCGCGGGAACACATGGCGGCAACCGCCGCAGTGCTCGAAGCCGGTGCGCCGCTCAGGTTCAATGATGTTGCCCCGCTTTCCGAGCTCGCCCAGCGCGTCAGCGCTGCCCCTGTGCTCGACGCCGAGGCCATGGCCCATGAGGCCTGGACTGAGGCATCGGCTGTCGATGCCCTTCTTGGCGATGGCCACCGCTTTGCCGCTTTGCGCCAGGCCCTGTCCGCGGAAGTCACCCACGCCGCCTGGGATGAGGACACCCGGGAAGCGCAGCAGGCGCTCGCTGCCTTGCCCGAGGCATTCGATGCGGCGGCCATCCAGCGCCTGGCGACGGTCCGAGACGCAATTCCGGGGCTGGTCCAGGCGGCCAAGGGCTTGTCCCACGCCTTGGGGCGCGAATGCGCGCCGACGACCGGCGAATTTTCCCGGATGGCCAAAATCGGCGAGCGGGTCGCCAACGCGCCACCGGCGAGTCCGGAGACGTTTGCTTCCGAACTGTGGGAGGGGGGCGTCGAGCGTGCCGGTGGCATTGCCAACACGGTTGCCGATCTCGAGGTTGTCCGTGGCTCGCTCGCCGGTCAAATCCAGGAACTGGCGTGGGACATCGACGTCGGCTCGGCCCGCGCCGTGCTTGCTGCGAAGGGCACCGGTTTGCTCCGGTACCTGAGTGGAGAGTGGCGGGCAGCCAACAAGCTCATGCGCTCTGTGCTGACCAACCCGGCTCAACCCCTCCCTGTGACACTCGCCACCCTCGAGACCCTCATCCGGGGTCAGGAGGCACGTCGAGTCTTGCGGGTTGACGACAGCTTTGCGCGTGCGGCATTTGGCGGGGACTGGCAAGGGGAGCGGTCCGCGTCTGCGCCCCTGATTGCACTCGTCGAATGGATGCGCTCGTTGCGCGGGCTTGGCGCAGAACCCAGGCTCATCGCTTCCCGTGGTCCTGAAAAAGAAGACGTCGCCCAACGCTCAAAACAGGTCAACGTGCTCCTCGCACAGCTCGCTCCGGACCTCTCCGGCGTCCATGCCGACTTCCTCTCCCGGTCCGCGCAGGTCTTCGGTGAGGCAACAGGGCCGGAGCAGGTCGATCTGGAGTCTCTGCTGCAACTTGCTGTCCGCCACACCAATGCCTGGTCCGTGGCAAGTCGCCTGCTTGTCGTCCCGCCGGGGAATGCGGGTTTGGTTAACGCCGTTTTCGACCGGCTCGACGCCGGGCGAGACGCAACGCAGGGATTGCAAGACAAAGACATGTTTGGCCGCGCGTTGTTCGGATCGGCCTGGAACGGTCTCGACAGCGACTGGGATGCGCTATCGTCAGCGGCCACATGGGTGCACGCCAATGGCGACATCCGAGCGCTTGCCGGTCGTGTTACCGAGCGTTCGGCGCTCGTCCCGCGTGCCAGGGTTCTCGACGCGTCGGTTGCGCACCTGACTGCGGCTTTCCGCGCGATTGCCGATGAGCTCAACCTCGACCTTTCGGCGAGTGTGGGCGCCGACGTCATTCATGACGTGCATCTCGACACCCTGGGCTGGCGTCTGTCGCGTTGGGTCGCCGAGCAAGAAGAGCTTCATCGCTGGGTGACCTACCGTGACCGTGCGGCAAGGGCCATCGCTGAAGGATGCGGGGACGTGGTCGCCCGCCTTGCCGACGGGCGCCTAGCGACCGACGGCGCCGTTTCCGCCTTTGAATTTGCCTACTTTGAGGGTCAATACCGCCGTGTGCTCAAGGCCGAGCCAGCCCTTGGCCGGTTCGATGGCGTGGCACACGGCCACCTTGTCCGCGAGTTTGCCGATCTGGACCGCCAGCGCATCGTCGCGGCATCCGGGGAAGTCGTGCGCGCACATCACCAGAACGTCCCTCGCCGGGACAGCGGATCCATAGGACCACTCGGCGTGTTGCGGGGGGAAATCCAGAAGAAAAAAGGCCACATGGCGTTGCGAAAGCTCGTCGAGCGAGCGGGCCCGGCGCTGACGGCGCTCAAACCCGTTTTCATGATGAGTCCGTTGTCGGTCGCCCAGTTCCTCCCGCCGGGGGCAATGGAGTTCGACCTCCTTGTCATGGACGAAGCGAGCCAGATCCAGCCAGTCGACGCCCTGGGTGCTGTGGCCCGCGCGAAACAGGTCGTGGTGGTCGGCGACCCCCGGCAGCTGCCGCCGACGAACTTCTTCGCCAAGATGACCAGCGGCGACGAGGAAGTCGACGAAGACGAGCCGACCAAGGTGGGTGACGTCGAAAGCATCCTCGGCCTGTTTACCGCGCGCGGACTGCCCATGCGCATGCTTCGCTGGCATTACCGCAGCCGCCACCAGTCGTTGATTGCCGTGAGCAACCGGCAGTTTTATGAAAACAAGCTCTTCATCGTGCCAAGCCCCTGGACGCAGGAAGGGGGACGGGGCCTGCGGTTCCATCATGTCCGGGAGGGTGTGTTTGGGACGCCGGTCAAGAGCGTCAACGCCCCAGAGGCACGGATGGTCGCTGAAGCCATCGTCGAGCACGCGCGGCTCCATCCGAAGCTGTCTCTTGGCGTGGCAGCCTTCTCGGCGACGCAGAGCCGTGCCATCAACGATGAGCTCGAAGTCTTGCGCCGCACCTTGCCGCCTGAAACCGAAGCGTTCTTCAACCGCCGCAACAGCGAACCGTTCTTCATCAAGAACCTCGAAAATGTCCAGGGCGACGAGCGCGATGTCATCTTCATCTCGGTCGGCTACGGCCCCACGGTACCCGGCGGAAAGGTGCCGATGCGCTTTGGTCCCCTCAACAACGAAGGGGGTGAGCGGCGCCTCAACGTGCTCATCAGCCGTGCCAAGCAGCGATGCGAGGTGTTTTCCTCGATGACCGACGAAAACATCGACCCGTCCTTTTCCGCCAATCGCAAGGGTATCGAGGCGTTCCGCATCTTTCTCCGATACGCGCGAACCGGAAAGCTCGACACGGCCGCCGTCTCAGGACGGGATTTCGACTCCGTCTTCGAAGAGCAGGTTGCAACCGCCCTTGAAGAGCGCGGTTATGAGGTCCACCGACAGGTCGGTCTCGCGGGCTTCTTCATCGATTTGGCCATCACCGACCCCGGGCGCCCCGGCCGGTTTCTCCTTGGCATTGAGTGCGATGGCGCTTCGTATCACAACGCGCAGTCTGCGCGTGACCGCGACCGCTTGCGCCAGCAGGTGCTCGAAGACCACGGATGGAACCTCCACCGCATCTGGAGTACCGACTGGTTCCAGCGCCCGCAAGAGCAACTCGACCTCGTCTGTCGGCAGATTGATGCGGCACGCGCTTCGTTCGACGAGCACGCCGCTGAAGAAGCCGTCGCCTCCGAGCTCGCAGCAGCTGCAGCCGTCGTCGAGCGCGAGGAGAGGGCGGCGGACGGTGACTTTGCTTTTGCCATGTACGTTGAGGCGAGTCCGCGGCGGCCGATGCATCGCAGTGAGGAGATTCACGAGATACCCACCGGCATCCTCACCCAGCTTGCCGTGGAAGTCGTCAGCACCGAGGGACCTGTGCACACCGACGAGGTCGTCTCCCGCATTCGTGATGCCTGGGGCGCCAAGCGTGCCGGCAGCCGCATCCAGATTGCTGTGGAAAAGGCCATCGACGTTGCGGTGAGGCAGCGCTACATCGAGCAAGACGGAGTGTGGCTGTCGATGCCCGGTGCAACCATCATTCCCCGCGACCGGTCGGAGGTCGCGTCCGTCGCCCTGCGAAAAGCCGAATACCTGCCCGAGGCGGAGCTGGTTGAAGCTGTCTTGCTCGTCGTCGAACGCAACTTCGGTGCGAGTCGGGAGCAGGTCGTCGAGCGTGTGGCCCGCGCAATGGGGATCCGCGCGATTTCAGCCCAGGTCAGGGAGCGTATCGGCGGTGTGGTGGATCGGTGCGTTCTAGCCAACCGGTTGGTCGACGAAGAGGGCCTCCTCACGATTCGCCAGTGATGTGGCCGGCCGACCCCAATCGGGTCGCGGCAAACAGCGGTTGCCGGCTCTGAGGCGCCCCCCGGCAGGGGATGGCGCTCCTTTCTCTCGGAGCCGTCGTCGTTTGCCGGACGTCCAAAGCCGGCTTGGCGCGCCACTGAAGTGCTTTTCAATCGCCGACGCGGACGTCAGTCGAAGCGGCTCGGTACAGCTCCGCAGGGCCAAGCGGGGGCTCGTTGAAGGCGTCGCGACTCGATACTCGGCGCTATTTCTCGTTGGCTGAAAGAACAAGCCGGACAAAGAGCTCGCAGTCCTTTGTTGGCCGAATCAATCCTTCCTCCCACTGGGCGTCGAACGTGGCCAGCCCCGCATTCAGTGCCGCGAGAGCATAGGCGCTCTGGCCCCACATCAGGGGCTGCTTGCCGGTGTGGCCCAGGCAGGACGCCTTGATGGCATCTGCGTCGCAGACCGGCAACCGCTCGATAGCGGAATTGATGCGCATCAGTTGCGTCGCGTCGATGACCCCTGAGGCGTAGGCGCGTAGCGCACGTGAGACCCAGATGGCCTTGACGTCACTGTCGATACGGTCGAGTAGGACAAGAAGCGCTTCGGCGGCGCGCCGTGCGTACTCGGGAGACCTGTCCAGCCGTTCGATGACCTCGTTGCGCTCTGCGGGGGGTACTTTGCTGAAATCGGTGAGGAACGCACGAATACGCTTGAGCAGAAAATAATCGCGGACGCTTGAAACCGCTTTGCCCGCTGCGACGATCCACTTGAGGACAGGCACCTCCCCGGCCAGTCCAGTGAAGTGGTCCAGCGCATGGTCGCCTGCTTCGATGAAGGCATCGGTTGCCGCTGCGTTTTCAATGGTCCTTCGCAGGCTCTCGCCGCCTGCCTCACGCTTGTCGCTCATCGATAATTCCTTTCGTTTTGTGAAGGGGCAGTGCCCGCCAGCCCAGCTGTGAAGCAAGGTCTTCGCGCCGCGCGATTGTGCGCTTGCCAGTCGCGGGTGCGTAAGGACGGAATTCCCCAAGTGGTAGATGGCCGGTGGATCGCCTGCGTCGTGTTGCATGATGGTGACATCGATGACCGGGTTACTTGGACTACGCATGCCTGCAGACCCGCGTAGCTCGCCCGGACCGTGCAGATAAGTCCCCAGTGCCATATGTTACCCGCGAGGCCTGATGGCGTTGCGGTCGCGATCTGGCTGCAGGTTGTCGACAAGGGGCGAAAGACCGGGGCGGCAGTTTCAGACTGCGAAAGTCACCCCCTGCAGAAAAACTGAGAGCACGTCTTAGCATGCGTTGCATGCGAGCGGTCCGCGTTGCTTCCCGTGGCGGTGCATAGGGTCCAGTGCAGATGTCCAGACGCCCAGATGTACAGCCTCTCCAGGTCAAAAGCCGTGTTTTTCGGCTGAAATCGCTAAGCTGAGAGGTCTGTTGTCGATTCTGCAAACGGCAACACCCTTGTCTGCGCACCGTGACCAACTGGTCGCGTTACACCCAGGTTGATACCAGAAATAATTTCACGTCACCCCCTTGACGGCGTCATTATTCGATGTATGCATATAAGCAATGCGGACGGGTTTGTAATTTACCCAACTGCCGAACCGGCCAGGAAGGCCAACGACCAACGACAAGGAAGTACACCAATGRCAGAGCACGCCCGCCCGCATCTCCACACTCACAATCGCGACCGCAACCACAGCGCGGTTGCGGCCGCCGCCTACAGGCTCGGCATCAAACTCTTCGATGAGCGCACCGAAACCTGGCACGACTACAGCAAACGCTCCGGAAAACAGGTTGTCTATGGCGAAACCATGGGGCCGCAAGGCGCGCCCGCATGGCTGCTTGAACCTGGAACTCTCTGGAACGAAATCGAGAAAGCAGAAAACCGCGTCGACGCGCAAATCTGCCGCGACTACCGCATCCCCATCCCCTTCGGCCTGGACGAGAAGGCGGCAATTGCCATGTCCCGCTCGATGGCCGGCTACGTCGTCGCCCGCTTTAACGTGCCCGTCTGCATCGCTGTGCACCGCGACAATGCAGTCGACCTCGATGGGAACGTCAAGCCTGCCGACAAGATTGGCTTCCATGCGCATCTCCTCTTTCCGACTCGTGAACTCATTCGCGAAGGGGAGGGCGGCGGAGGGACGTGGCGCTTTGGCCGCAAGCTCTCGGAGCTGTCCAACCGCCGCCAGTCCGCACCCATCGTCGATTCGATGAACGAAAAATGGGCAAAGCTTGCCAATGCACATCTTGCGGCTGCAGGGCTCCCCGCAACGTACGAGTCCAAGAGCTACAAGCGCCTCGGGCTCGACAAGACACCGAAGCCCACCCGGGCACGGCGCTATGGCGCAAAGAACCAGTGGTATCCGAAAACCAGCGGCGCGGCACCCGTGCCGCAACTGGACGCTTCCTCGGTCAAGCAACGCCTGCATGCAAGGCGGGAGAAATCGGTGGAGACCGCGCTCAAGGGTGGTGTCGTGCGCGCCCGGCGTGCGGCATCGCGGGAAATCCGGGGTAAGGCGCCGCTCATCAACCGGGCATCCTTCGTCGGTGGAAGGACCCTGCGCATCGACTCGCACCTTCGCCTTGCAGAACTCATGCGAAGCGCTGGGCCGAGGCCGAACAACGATGCCGAACACGCAGCACTCGAGCGTGCGATGTTTCTTGCCGATTTCATCGAGTCACTGTTGTTTGCACAAGAACGTGCCCGCCAGGCACAAGGCGACTTTGATATGCAGATGATGCGGGAAGAGTCTGCCCTCGCTGAAGCGCGCGCCCAGAAAGCTGTTACCGACGCGGCCTTGTACCGCGCCGAAGAGCGACTGACCGCCTGGCTTGTGGCCAACCCCTTGCGGGCACGGCTGCACATCCCGTCGGACGAGTGGTCCATTCTGCAGACCAACCGAGAAACCTCGGCGAGGCTTGCCACGCGCGCACAGACCGACATCCATCAACACGTCGAGGTCATCAAGACACTCTCGATGGCGCGGGACATCGAGAAGGATCGTGAGGAAAAGGTCCGGGCTGACATTGTTTCAAAGATGCACGCCTACAAGCCTGACTTCCGGTCTGTCGTCAGTACCATCGCAGTGGCCTTGTCTGACGAGCAAAAAAACGATGTGGCCGAGCTCGCCACCGTCCTTGAGCTCGACGTCCAGGACGTCATGTCTGCCGCGCGGGCTGAAGAACCGTTCCTACGCCGGAAAACCAACCCGTAAAACACTGGCCAAGGAGGGCCTTTCATGAACACCAATCTGGATCTCGACCTTCAACTGATGACTCGGCCCGATTCGGGAAACGCCGTGGCCCTCGTCGCCGAGCGCCTGCGCCTCCGCCTGCTCGATGGACGCACGGGGCTGACCCACGATTACCGCCTGCGGCGAGACGAGCGGCACACGGCAACGACGCTTGCCCCCCTCAACTCGCCCGGATGGGCAACCGACACTGAAAACGTCTGGAGTAGGGTGGAGTGGACCGAACGCCACGGCCCCGCACCCCTGTTGTTCGAAGTCAGGACCAATGCGCCGGCCGTGATGGACGACGACGCGATGCGCGAGTTCGCGTGGACACTGGCAGGCTTTGTCTCCCGCGAACTCCGTGTCCCGGTGACGTACGTGGTGTTCGATGGCACGGCGCCCATCCCGATGCCTGAAGACACCGGGCGGCAGGTCCGTCTGTGTTTCCCCACCCGCTCACTGGCGCTGCCCGATGGGTCTGACTCGGTTCTCGACCGCTCGAGTACGCGGTCAGGCTTTGCCGGTCGCCTGGCGATGACTGGCAATCCCCAATTGGGCAAAGCGTTTGCCGGGCGACTGATGCGGGAAGCGTCCCGGCTGTGGCACGTGGAATCGGCAGGCCACCAGCGGGGAAAGACAGCCCTGTCTCGCGTCACCAAAAAACCGTTCGTGTTCGACTTCGATGACGACGAACCCCCGGTCGTGGTGGAAACGGACCCGAAAACCCATCCGCTTACGGCCCGCCTTCGTCGAGAGGCCCCCCGCGACATGTCGCTGCCGGAGTTGCGCGACTTCGAGTTTGCGATGGGCATTGCGACCCACGTTGAAGACGCACTCAAGGCCGTCAGCGAGCAGGAGGGCACTCATGACACACTGGGTGAGCAGCAGACGCGGTTGACCGCGCACGCGCTCGACCATGAGTTTGAGCTCGACCGGGCGCGCGAACGACGGGCAAAAGCCAACGAGGTGCTCCGAGAGRCCAACCAACGCACAAACAGCCTGTTTGAAATGCTCCGCCGCAGGATGGACGCGGCATCCCGTGCCAGGGACCGGGTGGCGGCCGAAGCGACAAAAGCCAACAACCACGTCCAGGAATTGAAAGCGGCAGTCAGCTCGTTGCGCGACGAAGCCGAAGGCCTGCGGCAGGAGAAGGTCGTCGCGGCTCATACCCTGACCCGGGTGAGGGATGAACTCAAAACGGGGGTGCGACGACTGCACGGGACGGATCCGAGGCTGCTGGGGCATCTGCTCGGCATCATCACGGGGGTCGAGCGCGGGTATCTGCAGTCAGCGATGGCCAAGGCTATCCCGGTCATTGAAAACGCCGCTGAGTCGAACACCGACCAAGGCAAATCCGGGCCGCCCGTCAAGCCGTCGCGACCCTCTAAACCTTAGAGATATCTCGTTCACGGGATCACATTCTTCGGCGAGGGGGCTTGGGCACGTAGCCGGGTGCGGCAGGTGGTTCGGCACGTGTTTCAAACTCGAGAGAGGGAGAGGCTTGTCTCGCGAGGACTGAGCCTTCCAGGTCGGCGTCCTTCAAGAGTTTCAACCATCCGCTGCGCCCATCGTCGGTACCATAAAGTCCCATCTCTTCGGCGATTTCCCTGAGCTGGAGAGGCACCGGCAATTTGGCTGCATATGCCTGACCCAGGTCGAGCCAGTAAGTCGGCGTGTCGGAGAAGCCGTCTGCAAGAACCTTCAGGAAGTCGACGCTGTTGTCTTCGGTGACTTTAAAGACCCCTGGCGGCGTGCCGCTCGCTCGCGCACTTGTCACGACGGCCTGCAGAGTTTTGAGCTGTATGCACCGTAGACCCATCCCGCGCTCGTCGAGTTGACACAGGTAATGCACGAACATTTGGCCCTTCCTCTTGACGGGCACAGAGACACATTTGAGTAACTCGTCGGCGTGTGTTGCGAGGCGCTCAATCTGGAAAACCCGTTCGGTGCCATCCTTGCGGGATTGCGAGAGAGAAATGGTCCCCTCCCGCTGGTGCAATGAAGAGTCGGTTTTGGCCTGGAAGACAATCAGGCGCATCTTGCCGCTGGGCCGGCTCATCATCAGCGCAAAATCGGCGCCCTTGGCGGACTCCGATAAAGGGTCCGAGCCCGATTTTTTATATTGCGACCAGCCGAATGATCCGCCCGGATCATCCGTCGGTCCGAACGCGAGGACGCTCAGCGGAAGTGACGCGATAAGGCTTCCCAGAAGCGCCGCGGTCAGCGTTTCTTCGTCGACCCGGTTAGGGGACGCATTGAGGGCAGTCATTGCCTTGACTGCCAGTCGCAGGTTTGCGTCGAACACCCCTGCGATATTCTCGCCAGTACCCAAATGGGAAAGAACCCAATCGGCAAGAGGCCAGCCCGGAGCCGGCGCTTCATCCGTTTGCTCATGGCCCCCGTTGCGACCAGGTTCGTTGCCTGCTTCAGTCGAAGGTGCGCTCATCTCTTCACACTCCATTGCTTCTGTCACGCAAGCGTAGTCAGCTCCAGGAGCGGTGTCTACCGGATATGTCTCGCCTATAACCTCGGGCGGTCGATGCGGCATGTGGTTGCCCGAGGCAATGTCGCCAACACATGAGCGTCGATTCTTTCGTAGGCGTTTTTCAGATGAGTCACGAGGGGACTCCATGGCTCGGGCGCTGCAATGCGCATCAGGCGCAGGGCGTCTGCCTTCCACCGGCGAGGCAGAGGAGCGACTGTCGCGTAGATTCGCTCAACCTCGTCGAGAGCTGCTCCAAGCGCAGGATCCGGCTCGTTCGTCCTCACCCAGTCGTGGATTGACTCCGATAGGGCGGCGTCGGCTGACAGGCAAATGGAGCGGAATCCCTCGACGGCACGCTCTTCGGCAATGAGTCCTGCGGTCCAGCCCCGTACCCAGGCCTCGACGGCCCCCAACGATGGGAATCCATGAGACGAGGGACAATCCCTGGGAAGATCTACGCACCAGCGCACGGGGAGCCCATACCGGACGTTGCAGTCCGAGCCCCGTCGCAGCGTCGCGCCGACCGCTGTTATCAGTTCGTTGAGTTCTTTGCGTCGCATGGCCCTAGCCGGGATTGAGAAGCCAAAGCAAGACGATGTTGCTTCGGCGCTCTCTAGCAATAACCGGACATCAGGGATTGGCAAGAAGACAGAATGTCGCCCCGCGGCATCGTTGCAGTATCGACATCAAGCATCGCCTGCCCAATCGCCGTGGCCTCCAGGGCGAGGTGGGCTCAAGTMAAAATGGGGTTTTCGTCGAGGGTAGCCATGGGTGAGGGTTAGGTACCCCTGCGTGACGAATCCATCAGCCACGCGTGATAGGCCGTTGGCTGGATAAGCGTCAGTGCCCGAGGGCCATCGTGCCGCAAGTTTTCAACTGCCATGCGGAAGCGGCGGTGCCAGATGCAAAAGGCCTTTTTGCTGCAAGCCTTGCAATGTTTGCATCTCGCCCTGGGTCAGCTCAAAAGTGAGTGCCCACGGTTGTCCGGCGAACACAACGCGAATCTTCCGCCCGATGTCGGCATGCACCCGCGTCACAGGAACAGGCAGTCCGTTCATCTCGGTCATGCCATACACGAATCCGGACGGCAAAAACGCCACGTAGGCGTAGTGTTTGACCAATCGGCCCCGGTCGCACTCGATGACGGGGCTTTCCGGCAAGTGACGCCGGGCAGCCGCCGCGGCGTCCTTCTTCTGGGCATTCAGTGTCCTGACGTGACCCACAAAGTCGGGCGCAATGAGTGCTGCGCGACGGTCGAGCCATGCGGCGGCAAGCCGGGATTCGGATTCGGGTAGCACGCGGCTCCAACTGCTCGCGACGAGCGGGCCGCTGTCGACCGCATGCACACGTTCTTTTTCGAAGACGTCAGGAATTTTGTAGGAGGTGACGTACAGCGTCGCACTGCCGGTCTTCGGCGGTGTCTGGTCAGCCCGGACGGGCACAGGGGCGTAATTGATGGAATGGTAGGAGGCCACAGAGCCGAGCGGCATGCGCACCACACCTGCATGGTCATCCATCGTGATGACGAGTTGGCTAGCAGCCTCGTCAATCGCAAGCGTCAGGCGGTGGCCTTTGAAGACCGGCGCTCGTACGATTGAAGCGCGATGCATCGCCCGCAAGACCAGGAACAAGACCACGCAGCCCGCGAGAAAAACGGCTGCGTACCACGGCGAGTAATTGGACATGGTGACTCCGGAATTGGGGGACGTATTCGCCCCCGCCCAACCTGCCGCGCATGAACGGCAGCAGCAGGGGTGGGGCGGGGATGACGCAGCGACATCGCCTGGTTAGCCTTTGTTGCCAGACGGCTCATATCCGGCGATCCACATCCGGTAGTCGTGCCCGTTCGCGATGCCTGCGCCAAAACCGGTGACGCGCAACAGCCGCGTGAGCACAGACCACTGGGCCTGGATGAGGCCAGAAGGGATGTCGCGCATGAAAAGCATCGTCGGCGGATTCGGCCCCTCGGTCGCGACCACGCCGGTGGTCTGGGTTGGCGGATAGGTTTGCGCGCCCTCTGCGAGGCGCGCCTCTTGGTCGTTGGGCATCGCGTAACCCGACTGACCGAGATCATTCGTCGCTTTGATTGGCGACTTGCGACAAATCTGGAAACGTTCGTCGTGGTGATTCATCGCATCAGTCCAGATACGTGCACGCGCGGTCCAGCAGTTTTTGTGCTCACCGTACTCTTCAAAGGTCACGGCCACACGCGGCCACGCGAGGTGTCGCAGGGCAGCTTCGCCGGCCTGGCTCTTCGGGAAGATGTCGACGAGCTGACTTGCGCCAGGCGTCAGCGGCCGGAACGCATCGCCCTGGGTGGAGCCCGGATTGCTGATTTCCTGGCCGACGCGGGATGCCGAGTCTTTGATGCCGGAGCCCAGGCGATGCCAGAACGAGGGCGCGGTCGAGGCGGAAGCGGGTGCGTCCTGGGCGATGGCGGGCAGGGTGGCGAGCAAGAGCAGAGCAGTCAAAGCGGTTTTCATTCCAAGATCCCCAAGTCCGTGTGGGAGGAATCTTAGATCGAAAAATATAAGAATATAGAATATTGCAATATGCTGTTTAGCGTCGCTTCACCGAATCGGGTAAGCGACGTTGATGCCGAAGGGCAAATCCATCTACCAAAACGAGTATCCGTATTTCCTGGTCCTCCTTAGAGAAGCCCGGGAAGCCAAGGGCATGACCCAGGGCGACGTCGCGCTTGCCGCCGGCATCTCCCAGCCATATGTCTCACAGGTAGAACGGGGCGTCCTCAGAGTAGATACGCTCCAGCTGCGCACCTGGCTGCACGCGTGCGGTTCAAACCTTGGCAAGTTTGGCCGGGAGCTCGAGAAGAGGCTGGATGCGGCTGGATATTGAGACTGCGCCCAACAGCTTATAAGCGTCGTGCGCGTGCCGGCTTTCAACGATTGGCGTTTCAGCGAACCGCAGTGCGGCTGACCGGATAACGGGTCATCGGCGAGCCCAATTCAACGGGCACGGCCGGGGCTTGTCCGTGTCTGTAAAGTCCGGAGCGCTGGAGGGGCGGTATTTTCCGCCAGCGCTTTCGCACGCCTACATGCGAGAGCGACAGKGCGACGGGCAAGAGCAGCTCGAAGCTGTGCAGTATCCGGCTTCTTGCGCCTCCCGGTT
>NZ_JBFUAT010000057.1:0-18410 GCF_056406135.1 Luteibacter sp. P1_D3
GACCATATAACCCCAAGACGCTTCACCGTCTTAACTCTCTCTACTCGCTTCCGAATCCGGACGCTTGTCACTCGTTTACACCCTCTGTGGAGCCGGCGCTCAAAAAGCGCTGCTCCCACCCCTTCCCTGGCGGCCATAGCGGCGTGGTACCACCTGATCCCATCCCGAACTCAGAAGTGAAACGCGCATGCGCCGATGGTAGTGTGGCTCAAGCCATGCAAGAGTAGGTCACCGCCAGGGGCCTTATACTGAAACACCCGTCACGAGCAATCGTGGCGGGTTTTTCTTTGCCTGGAATTTGACCTCAAGCACCAATGGCAGAATGCCCACGGTAGGAGCCGATTTATCGGCGATCCCGCGGCAGCGGGCCAGGTCGCGATATCCGGGTTATCGCCGATAAATCGGCTCCTACAGGAGCTGCCACAACGCTGAAGCGGTCCCCACAATCGGCTACATTAGGCCCATGTACCTAGAGACCTTCGGGCTGCGCGAGCTGCCATTTGGCGACGCACCGGATCCGCGCTTTGCCTGCCTGTTCGCACGCGAGCGGGAGATCCTCGCGCACGTCGAATATGAGCTGACGTCTACAGCCTCCAGTGTCACCCTGGTAACCGGGGAGGCCGGCGTCGGCAAGAGCCTGCTCTGCATGCTGGTGGAAGCGGATGCACCCAATCATGGTGTGCGCGCCGTTCGCCAGACTGCGGGCGATTACGCGCTGGAAACGGTGGCGTGGCTGCGAGCCATGTACGCGGGATTCGGCTTACCCCTGCCCCTGAGTGCCGAAGCGAACACGGAGGACCACCTGGTCGACGGGCTCGCCGCCGGACTCGGGCGCATCTCCCAGCACGGCAGTCACCGATACCTGCTCATCCTCGACGACGCCGATCAGCTGGCCGACGACGATCTCGCGATCGTTGAGCGCTTGCTCCTTGCCTGCGAGAACGTCGACGCTCCTTTTCATATCGTGTTGGCCGGTTTGCCGGCGTTGCGCGAACGGTTGTCCGGCCCGTCGGCGCCTTCACTCGCGGCGCATATTCGTAGCCGGCTGCCGATGCCCGTCTTGAGCGGTGAGGAGAGCGAGCGCTATGTTCGCCACCGACTCCACGTCGCCGGTACGGCGCGCATGCCGTTCAGTCGTCTGGGCCTGCGCACACTCCGCGACGACGGCAAAGGCAATCCCCGTCGTCTCAACGCGCTGGCCCACCGCGCGCTCGAGCGCGCGGCCGAGCGCGGCGAGCAGTCCATCGGCGAGCGGGCACTTGGCTTCGTCGCACGCGAGGTGCTGCCCCAGCACGCGAGGTATTGGCTACGTCGCTACAAGAAGCCGCTGCTTGCCGTGGGTGCCATGTTGGCCATCCTTTTCGTCGGTGGCGCGGCGACCTGGTTCCTTTCCGGACGTAGCCCGTCGCGACCGAAGAATCTGGTCACGGTCACGCCGGAGCAGGCACTGACCAAACTGAGCGAGGCCTTACCCGCGCCGGATGTTGGAAAAGTCCGGGTCTGGGGTGAGCTGCTTGCCCGGTGGCAGGTGGGATCCAAGGACACCTCGGTGGCCAACGCGATCAGCTGCGATGCGCTCATCTTTCCGGGTTTTGCGTGCGTGAGCGGTCGCGGATCGTTGGACCAGTTGCGCCGTTTCGACCGGCCCATCGTGCTTGAGCTCGRCGACGCGCATGGGAAGCAACAAGTGCTTCTCGTCGGCGCGGGAGATCAGGCCGTCCGCCTCTATCTTGGTGGCAMATACGTCGAACTGGCTCGTGACGTCTTCGAACATGTCTGGAACGGGCGCTTTTACGCCGTATTCCGTGTCGACGTCAGYATGCCCGGAAAATTGGCTCGCGGTGACGCCKGTGACGGCATGCGCTGGCTGCTCGCGCGCCTCCCGGCGGAGGGTGGCCCGTCCGTGGCCAGCACGCCGGCCAGCTTCGACCGGACGGTCGAAGCGCGTGTGCGTGCCTTGCAACAGCGCTTCGGTATCGCGGCGGACGGTGTCGTGGGCCCGGAGACGATGTTCGCCCTGTCATCACTCGAAGCCGAAGGGCCGCACCTCGCACGCGGCGTGCCCTGAGCATGTTCGTCCATGTCGACACGCGGCGGCGCTCGCGTCTGTGCTGGGCGACGATCCTCATCGTTATCGTCTGCGTCGTCTGCTTCGTGGCGCTGGCTCTTAGCGGGTACGACGAGCGACAGGCCATCATGCGGCGCTGGGGCACCGTCCCTGCGCATCTCTTCAGTACCGGTTTGCCGCCCTGGCAGCAGCTCAGCGATCYCGCGTTGTTACGGCTGTTCACGGCCATCTTCATCCACGGCGGCTGGTTGCACCTGGTGAGCAACCTGCTCTTCCTTGTCATCTTCAGTCTCCCGGCCGAGCGAAGTCTCGGCTCCCCTCGCTTCCTTCTGCTCTTCCTGCTCGGAGGCGTCGTTGCGAACCTGATCGGCGCCATTTCGCTGACCGGGACGGGTGTACCGATCGTCGGTTGCAGCGGTGCGGTGTCGGCCGTGGTGGGTGCCTACGTGACACTGTTTCCGCGGGCGAAGCTCGGCCTGGTGCTTCCGCTGGGTCTTTTCCTCGAGTTCGTGCGCGTGCCCGCCTTCCTCCTGATCGGCATCTGGGCCCTGGTGCAGCTGCTTTTCAGTGTGGCGGGCGCGAGCTACGGCGCTGTCGTGTGGTGGACCCACATCGGCGGCTTTGTTTTCGGCATCGTCTTCGCGCTGTTCTCGCGCGGCGCGATCGTGCGTCGCTTACGCGGCTGACGTCGCGCGCGGCGCCTGCAGATGTTCACTGACGAAGTGGCGCAACAACTTCGTCGCCACGGGCGTCGCTACCACGGCGGCTAGCAGTGCCTCGGGCGCCTGGCCTTCCTCGCGGAGTACGTCGTGTTTTCGCCGGATGTAGGCGCGCATGACTTCAGCAGAGAATTCCGGGTGGAACTGGGTGCTGATCGCGTGCCTTCCGTAGCGAACCAGATGATGCGGGTCGCGTTCCGAACGGGCCAGGGAGACGGCACCGGGAGGGAGTTCCATGACGCTCTGCTCGTGCGTGGCGTGAGCTGGGAAACTCGCTGGCAATGCAGAACCGACGACATCGGCACCCGCGTATGTCGCGGCCGTTGTAAGACTGACCGTCCCCATTTCGCGTCCGCCGGGGAGATAGTCGACACGACCGCCGAGCGCGTGCGACATCAGCTGATGTCCGTAGCACACGCCCAGCAGGGGAAGATCGACATCCATCGCGTCCCGAATCCATCCTGCCGTGCGCTCGCTCCACGGCAGTCGCTCGGTCACCATCGATGCGGAGCCGGTGATCACGGCGCCGGCACATTCGTCGGGATCGGGGAGGCTGTCGCCTTGCTCGACGTCCACGACGCGCACGTGTGGCGAGGGCAAGCGCAGACCAAGTCGAAACCAGCGCGGAAAATCGCCATGACGCGCGCTGATGACATCGGGTGCGCGGCCGGTGCGCACGATGAGTAGGGGTTTCATGAGGAAATAATATCGTCGATATCGGTGGGCGGAAGTACGTTGAGCACCTCGCGCGCCGTGGTCACGCCCGCCGCGACCTGTGCCGCGGCGGAAATGCGCAAGGGCTTCATGCCGTCGCTCAGCGCGGCGGCACCCAGTCGCGAAAGGTCGAGTTCGGCCGAGATGAGGCCGCGCAACCGTGACGATACCGGCATCATTTCGTAGATACCGGTACGGCCGAGGAAGCCGGTCTTACGGCACTCGAGGCAGCCGACCGCTTCGAAGACACGTTCAGGAACGGGAATGTCCCAGCCATGCGTCACGGCGCGCCATTCGTCCGCATTTTGCGTGGTGGCACGTTTGCAGTGCGGGCACAGCGTACGCACGAGGCGTTGGGCGACCACGCCGGTGAGCGTCGATTGGATGAGGTAGTGCGGTACACCGAGATCGAGCAGACGCGTCACCGCGCTTGGCGAGTCGTTGGTGTGCAGGGTCGACAGCACGAGGTGGCCGGTGAGCGATGCCTGCACGGCCATCTGCGCGGTCTCGAGGTCGCGTATCTCGCCGATCATGATGATGTCCGGATCCTGTCGCAGCAGGGTACGAACGCCGGCGGCGAAGTCCAGGTCGATAGAGGCCTGGACCTGCATCTGATTGAGCTCGGGCGAGACCATTTCGATCGGGTCTTCTACCGTGCACACGTTAAGTTCCGGCTTGGCCAGATGCTTGAGTGTCGAATAGAGCGTGGTGGTCTTGCCCGAGCCGGTCGGGCCGGTGACCAGCACGATGCCGTGTGGCCGCTCGACCATGCCGCGCCAGAGCAGGCCTTCCTCTTCGGAAAAGCCAAGCTGCGCGAAGTCTTTCATGACCAGGTCGGGATCGAAGATACGCATCACGATCTTCTCGCCGAACGCCGTGGGCATGCTCGAGATACGAAGCTCGACCTCGCGTCCGCCGGCGGAGCGGGTCTTGATGCGGCCGTCCTGGGGGCGGCGCTTCTCGGCGACGTCCATGCGGGCGAGGATCTTGATGCGCGAGGTGACCGCGGTCATCACCGGCGGCGGCAGTTCGAACACTTTCTGCATCACGCCATCGATGCGAAAGCGCATCTGGCCGGCGTCGCGACGTGGCTCGAGATGGATGTCCGACGCGCGCTGTTCGAAGGCGTATTGCAGTAGCCAATCGACGATGTGCACGACATGGCGGTCGTCGGCACCGAGCTCGCCGCCCTTGCCCAGTTCGACCAGCTGCTCGAAGTTGATGATCTTCGAGGTGTCGCCGATGCCCTTGGCATCCTGGGCCAGCTGGATCGACCGCTGTACGCCGTAGAATTCCTGGAGGTAACGGTTGATGTCGATCGGACTGGAGACGAYGCGGCGAACGTCGCGGCGAATCATGTGGGCGAGGTCGGTGGCCCAGCCGGTGTCGAAAGGCTCGGCGGTGGCGAACACCACTTCGCTGGTCGACGAAGACACGGGCAGGATACGGTGCCGCTGCGCGTAGGCGCTGCTGACGACCTGGGTGACCTGGGCCACGTTGACCTTCATCGGGTCGATCTTCAGGTAGGGCAGGTCGGCCTTGCCCGCGATCCACTCCATGAGGCCTTCCAGGCTCAGGGGGCGGCCGGCGTCGCGGCGATTCTCGGGTTTGGCGTTGGCGATCACCACCAGCGGATGGAGCTCGATGGCGGTCTTGCCGCTCCGGGAACCCATGCGGACCCGTTTGGCGTCTTCGCCGGTCAGGTAACCATCGACGACGAGCGATGCGAGCACCTCGTCGAGCTCCAGCCGGGCACGGCGTCCGAGAAGCGCGCCGTGTTGCGGATTGACTGCCATGACTTGCGACCCTGTGTGAATCCCACGCCGCTATACTAGCCCGCTTTATCAAGGACTCGGGAACCATGTCCGCGCCCACTTTCCAAGACGTGATCCAGACCCTGAACCGCTATTGGGCGGACCAGGGCTGCGTGCTGGTCCAGCCCCTCGACACCGAGGTCGGCGCGGGAACCTTCCATCCGGCGACCTTCCTCAGGGCGCTCGGACCCGAGCCCTGGGCAGCCGCCTACGTGCAGCCCTGCCGTCGTCCGACGGACGGTCGCTATGGCGACAATCCCAACCGTCTTCAGCATTACTACCAGTATCAGGTGGTGCTCAAGCCGAACCCCGACGACATCATCGAGCTCTACATCGGCTCGCTGAAGGCGCTCGGCATCGACCCGCTGGTCCACGACCTGCGCTTCGTCGAAGACAACTGGGAATCGCCGACCCTCGGGGCCTGGGGTCTCGGCTGGGAAGTCTGGCTGAACGGCATGGAGGTGACCCAGTTCACCTACTTCCAGCAGGCTGGCGGCCTGGAGTGCCGTCCTGTCACCGGTGAGATCACCTATGGCCTCGAGCGCCTGGTGATGTACCTGCAGAACGTCGACAGCATCTACGACATCGTCTGGACGCATGCCCCGCACGGCGTGGTCACTTACGGTGACGTGTTCCACCAGAACGAAGTGGAACAAAGCACCTATAACTTCGAATACGCCAACGTGACCGAGCTGTTCCACTGGTTCGACGTATGCGAGGGCGAAGCCGCCAAGCTGATCGCCGCGGGTCTCCCGCTGCCCGGCTACGAGCAGGTCTGCAAGGCCAGTCACGCCTTCAACCTGCTCGATGCCCGTCGCGCGATCAGCGTGACCGAGCGTCAGCGTTACATCCTGCGCGTACGCACGCTGGCCCGTGCCGTCGCCGAGGCCTACGTCGCACAGCGAGAAAAACTCGGCTTCCCCGGCCTGAAGAAAGACAAGGAGGCCGTCCATGGCCGATAAGCGCTTGCCGCTCGTCATCGAGCTCGGCACCGAAGAACTGCCGCCGAAGGCCCTGGACGACCTCGCCGCCGCCTTTGCGCGCGGTGTCGTCGAAGGCCTCGAAAAGCGCGGCGTCGTCGCCGACTACGCCTCGGCCAAGGCATATGCCTCGCCGCGTCGCCTCGCCGTGCATATCGCCGATGTCGCTGTCGCCCAGCCGGAGCAGACGATCGAACGTCGCGGCCCCGCCGTCGCCGCCAGCCTTGGCGCGGATGGTGAGCCGAGCAAGGCCCTGGTCGGCTTTGCCCAGTCCTGTGGTGTCGAGGTCTCGGCGCTGGAAAAACTCGAGACCGACAAGGGTGCCTGGTTCGTCTTCCGGGCGGTGAAGCCCGGGCAGCCGACGGCTGCGCTACTGGCGGAGATCGTCACGGAATCGCTGAAGGCGTTGCCGATCCCGAAAGCCATGCGCTGGGGAAGTCGCGAGGATAGCTTCGTGCGTCCGGTGCATACCCTGCTGATGCTGCACGGTGCCGACATCGTCGACGGAAAGATCCTCGGCCTGACCAGTGGCCGGCTCAGCAACGGCCACCGTTTCCATCATCCCAAGCCGATTCATGTCGCCGACGCGGACAGCTGGCTGGACGCCCTGCGTCACGCGCACGTGTTGGCCGACCCGGCCGAGCGCCGTCAGCGCGTGCGCGACGAAGTCGCCCGTGTCGCGACCGGTGGCGTGCCCAGCCTGTCGGATGCCCTGCTCAGCGAGATCGCCAACCTCACGGAGTGGCCGGTCGGCATCGCCTGCACGTTTGAGCGCGCCTTCCTCGACGTGCCGCCAGAGGCCCTGGTCACCACGATGGAGACCAACCAGAAGTTCGTTCCGGTGTTCGATGCCGAGGGCCGGCTTACCGAGCACTTCATCGGCGTGGCCAATATCGAGAGCAAGGATCCGGCTGAAATCCGCAAGGGTTACGAGCGGGTGATCCGCCCCCGTTTCGCCGATGCCAAGTTCTTCTGGGACGAAGACCTGAAGTCACCGCTCGCGGACTACCAGGAAGGCCTCAAGAACGTCACCTATCAGCAATCGCTGGGCAGCCTGTGGGATAAGACCGTCCGCGTGGCCGAGCTGGCCCGCGTGATCGCCAACCGTGTCGATGTCGACGCCGGGCAGGCGACCCACGCCGCGGCCCTGTCCAAGTGCGACCTGCTCACGCGCATGGTCGGTGAGTTCCCTGAACTGCAGGGCGTCATGGGTCGCTACTACGCCACGCGTCAGGGCATCGACGCCAACGTGGCCGACGCCCTGGACAGCTTCTACCAGCCTCGCTTCGGTGGCGACGCCATCGCTGCGGGTAAGGTCGGTCAGGTCCTGGCCGTCGCCGAACGCCTCGATACGTTGGCGGGCATCTTCGCCGTCGGCATGAAGCCCAGCGGCAACAAGGATCCGTTCGCCCTCCGCCGCGCGGCGCTCGGCCTGGCGCGTACCCTGATCGAGGGTGGCCTGGATATCGAACTGCGCGCATCGCTGACCGAAGCACTGGACATGATTCCAGAAACGGCCCTGCTCGCCGGTGTGAAGGCGGGCAAGGACGGCAAGCTGCCGTCGGTCGACCTCGGCGCGCGGCGTCGTGAGTTGGGCGACGAGGTGCAGGCCTTCGTCCTCGAGCGCCTGCGTGGCTATTACGCCGACCAGGGCTATTCGACCGACCAGTTCGAAGCCGTGCTTGCCGTGGCGCCGGCCACGTTGCCCGACTTCGATCGGCGTCTTCGTGCCGTGGGTGAATTCGCACGCCGCAGCGAGGCTGCCAGCCTGGCCGCCGCCAACAAGCGAGTGGCCAACATCCTGCGCAAGCAGGCTGAAGAGGCGGATGCCGCGCCCATTCCGACGACAGTGGATGCCGGGTATTTCGAGTTCGACGCCGAGCGCGAACTGCACGCCGCGCTCGCCGCGGCCCGTGCGGAATCCCAGGGGTTGCTCGCTGCCGGCGATTACACCGGCACGCTCGCGCGTCTGGCGGCGCTCCAGGCGCCGGTGGATCGATTCTTTGACGATGTACTGGTCAACGCCGAGGATCCGGCGGTGCGGGCAAACCGCCTCGCGCTGCTCGCGCAGCTGAAAGCGACTTTCGGCGCCATCGCCGATATTTCCCGCCTCTAAGCCGGCCCAGTCTGGCGGACTGCCCCGCCCCCCACCATGCCTGCCTTAGCGGGCGTGGTGGGCGCGGTACCCGTCCGTTCATCCAGCGATCAGGCTGCCGCGACGCCCTTGTCGTCCTGGACGCGCGACATCAGAGTGCGGCGGAAAGCGATCATCCGGTCGGCGTAGTCGCCCTCGTTCGAACGGGCGAGGATCGAGTACATCTCGGCGACCAGATCGGCATGACGAACCGGCGAGAACCGGCTTCCCGTCATCTCGATATCCGACTGCAGCAGTTTCATCGCCGCCGCCAGGCGGGACGGGTCGAGCGCCGTGGCCGGCTGGCCATGGGTTTCGTGGCTGCCATCGCGACCGCGGATCGACTCCGACGTCTCGGTGCGGGTCAGCGGATCATCGCCCGAACCGTCCAGCATCATCGGACCTTCGCCCGCGGCCAACCACACCAGCGACAGGCCCAGGGTCTTGGCCATCGTCACGCAACGGCCTCGCGACGGGTCGGTGTTGCCGTCGCGCCAACTGCGCACGACACCCTCTGAAAACCCACAGCGTCGGGCGATCTCGCTGACGCTGCCCGAGATCTTGATCACCGCGCGAACGCGGCTGGCAAATGAAGAGGCCGGTACGCTGGCATCTCCACGGCTATGGTCCAGGCCGCCCATGGCGGCATCGGCCAGGACGGATCCCCTCGAATTGTCATTCATGCGCATGGAACCTCGTTGTTTTCTACAGGCCGCCCCCCGGCGATTTCGCGAACAAACGCGCGAACCTCGTAATCGGTGTACAGCCCTTGCCCTTCGAAAGCCTTTCAGATGAGAAGTTTCGTAATTTCGAGAGGCCGCTCTGAAGGACGGTACAGCGCAAAAAGCGGATAAACCTCAGATTTGACGGCCTATTAACCTTTGACGACCGGGCAGGTCATCTAGGAATCTTTCCTAGGATTTCGTCGGGATATTCGTTTGAATTTGCGAAAGATTCGCTTAAGTCGCTGTGAAAACGAAGATTTTTTCAAAGGTGCAGTTAATGTCTCGTAAATTACTGTCTCAACATGTAAAACAAATGTAAAAAATCGCATTGCTTACTCGTGAAACCTTACGTATATGTGTCACGTCGCCCTTGGGGGTGATGTCTCGGGAAGCGTGATCGTTACTTCGATTGCGTTGTTTAGAGGGGACTTTTACCGCCGATTCAATCATTGCCTGGCAAATGCCGGGCCGGGGTCGGCTTGTCGCGAATCGCAAGTTTATGCGATAGCGGATTTCAACGGGGAGAGGCATTCATGAATTCGAATCATTACCGCAAAGCGTCGCTGGGACGTCGCACCGCGCTTGCTCTGGCCATGGGCCTGGGCACCGTGTCGGGCGCTGTCTTCGCGCAGTCGACCACCGGTTCCATTTTCGGCCAGGCGCCCGAGGGCGCCGGTCAGACCGTCACCGTCACCAGCGACACCGGCGTCAGCCGCACGGTCAACGTCGATGCGTCCGGCCGTTACACGGTCAGCGCGCTGCCGCTGGGCAACTACAAAGTCACGTTGAACCGCGACGGTGCCGCCGTCGATTCGCGTTCGAACGTGACCCTGCGCGTTGGCTCGGGTACCGAGGTGGCTTTCGCTGGTGCGACCGCCGCCACGCAGTCGACCAGCCTCGAAGGCGTCACCGTCTTGGCCAATGCCTTGCCGTCGATCGACGTCAGCGCAGTCGACTCGCGCACCGTTATCACTTCTGAGCAGCTCGCCAAGCTGCCGCTTGCGCGTACAGCGGAAGGTATTGCGCTGCTCGCTCCGGGCGCCGTCGCTGGTAGCTCGACCTTCCTTGGCCCGACCGGTAACACCCTGGTCTCGATCGCCGGCTCGGCTGTCACCGAGAACGCCTATTACATCAACGGTTTCAACACCACCGATCCGCTTAGCGGCTTCGGCGGTATCACGTTGCCGTACGGCGCGATCGACCAGCAGGAAGTCCTGGCTGGCGGCTATGGCGCGGCCTATGGTCGTTCGTCGGGCGGCGTCATCAGCCAGGTCGGTAAGCGCGGCACCAACGAGTGGCATTTCGGTGCCCAGGTGCTCTGGGAGCCGAAGGGCACCAAGGCCGACAACTTCAACTACTACAGCACGGTCGGGTCGAACGCCGGCAAGATCTACGACGAAAACCGGAACGATAAGTCCTGGCGCACAACGTACGCCGCGTACGCGGGTGGTCCGCTGATCAAGGACACTCTGTACATCTTCCTCGCCGCCGAGCAGGAGCGTCGTGAGGGCGCGCAGACGACCAGCATCGCCGCGCCGTTCGTTTACCAGCAGACGTACAAGAATCCGAAGCTGTACGGCAAGATCGACTGGAACATCACCGATAGCAACATCCTCGAAATCACCGGTGCATCGAACAAGCAGTCGTACAACGCATCGATCTACGACTACGACTACGACACCCGGACCAAGGGTGATTACGTCGGTCAGGACACCTCCGGCGAGCCGTCGTTGAACAAGTCCGGTGCCGATCTTTACACCGCCAAGTTCACCAGCTACATCACCGACGACATCACGCTGACCGCGCTGTACGGCAAGATGAAGGGCAAGTACTACACCGCTCCCGGCGGCGACGAAACCGTGCCGTCCATCCTGGGCGCTACCGACCAGGATCCGGCTTACGCGCCGAACGGCCCGATCACCAACGGCAACCCGGCCGCGCAGGTCAAGAATCCGGATCACAAGTCCACCAACACCAACCTGCGTATCGACCTCAGCTGGCACATCGGCGACCACACCATCGTCGCCGGTATGGATAACCAGACCGTCCGCGATACGGACGACGGCGATAGCACGTCCGGTCCGGGTTATGCGTGGGAGTACGCGCAGGGCGAAGCCGGCACGCCGATCATCGGCGAATCACCGACCGACGAGTCGTATGTTGCGCCGCCGCCGGGCAACGGTTACTACGTCGCACGCTACCTGTACAACACGGCGGCGTCGGTCCGCACGACGCAGCGCGCACAGTACATCGAGGACACCTGGCAGGTGAACGACCGGTGGCTGGTGAAGGTTGGTCTGCGCAACGACCAGTTCACCAACTACAACCAGAACGGCGATCCGTACCTGCGTCTGAAGAAGCCGCAGTGGGCGCCGCGCCTGGGCGTCAGCTGGGACGTCAACGGCGACTCCAGCCTGARGATCTACGCCAACGCAGGCCGTTACTATCTCGCCCTGCCGGCGACGGTCGCTCTGCGCTCGGCGGGTGCCTCGCTCTACACCCGCGAATACTTCACCTACACCGGCATCGATGGCCAGGGTATCCCGCAGGGTCTCGCGCCGATCTTCAGCAGCACGGGCGGTCCGATCTCGGCCAACAACGAGTACGGCATTCCGCGTGACCCGAAGACGGCTGCCGGCACGGACATCCGTTCGCAGTACCAGGATGAGTTCATCCTCGGCTTTGACGCACAGGCATGGGCTGGCTGGACCTACGGCGCCAAGGCGACGGTCCGCAAGTTGCGCAACTCGATCGATGACGTCGGCGACAAGGCGGCCATTCGCGCCAAGATGATCGCCTCGGGCATCGATCCGGCCACGATCGGCGCCATCGAAGGCAGCTACCTGTTCAACCCGGGTCGCGCTAACACGTTCCAGATCCCGAACCTCAACGGCGGTTACTACGACGTCGAGATGACCAATGACGACTTCCACTTCCCGAAGTCGAAGCGTAATTATTTTGGTCTCAATCTGTACCTCGACCACGCCTGGGATGGTAAGTACCAGGTTCGGTTCGATTACCTGTACTCGAAGAGCTACGGCAATTCCGAAGGTCAGGTCCGCTCCGACATCCGTCAGGATACGGTCGCGGCGACGGTCGACTGGGATTACTGGCAGGTCATGCAGTACGCCGGTGGCGAGCTGGCAAACAGCCGCAGGCACCAGCTGAAGATCTACGGGTCGTACCAGATTGCGTCGGAATGGCTGGCCTCGGCCAACATGCTGATCGCATCGGGCACGCCGAAGAGCTGCCTTGGCTTCTTCGGTGAAGGCCAGACGAATCCGAGCCTCGGCTATGGCTCCTTCTACCACTGGTGCGCTGGCGAGCCGTCGCGTCCTGGCGATGCAGGCCGTAATCCGTTTACGTACATCATCACCGGTTCATTGGAATACCGTCCGGAGTGGGCCGAAAAGAAGCTGGCCTTCAACCTGACCGTGTTCAACCTGCTGAATCAGCGCGATCGTACGCAGACCTACCCGAACCTGGGTAACACCAACGCCTTGGCGGGTCCGAACACGCGCTACGGCGTGCCGCTGTACCAGACCACGCCGCGCTATGCCCGCGTCGGTATTTCGTACGACTTCTGATCAAGGTGCCGCCGGGGCCATCCACCCCGGCGGCAGTTACCTGAACAGAATCAAGCGAGCAAGCAGAACAAAGCATCCACGGACGGAACGCATGTGCCTCCCCAGATGCCACCGGGCTTCCCGGTGGCCTTTTTTGGACAGGTCCTTGTCGGATAAGGATTTCATGACCAATCGAGCTTCTCCCAAGCGTCATGTAAACCGTAAGTCCTTGTAAATAATTTGTTGACACGACAAGCCCCCTAAGCCTATGTTCGGCTTCGACGAATCTGGGTGGGGCATTCACGAACCGTGATGCTGCTCCCGTTCAGTAAGAGTCGCAGGACTTGTCGGGAGCAGTTTTATGGGGGCGCTGGTCACTCTGGGAGGAGTGGCGGTGATTCCATCCCCAAAAGCGAGCACCGACGAGGCCAACTTTTTTCCGGCCTGGCGTCGGTTTTGCTCGTTTTCTGGCCCGGTTGGGCCGATCTGGGGAGATTTGCACATGAGTTCTCGCATCACTCGGCAGGGTTCGCTCCTGCGTCACACCGCGTTGGCTGTCGCGCTCGCGGTCGGTCTGGGCGGCACGGGCGTTGTTCTCGCTCAGGCCACCAGCGGTAACATCTTCGGTACGGCTCAGCCGGGCGATACCGTTCAGATCACCGGCAACACCGGTTTCAACCGCGAAATTCCGGTTGATGCCTCGGGTCGTTACCAGATCAGCAACGTGCCGGTCGGCACGTACAACGTTGATCTCAAGCGCAACGGCGCTGTCGTCGATTCCCGCAAGAACGTCAGCCTGACGGTCGGCAAGGGTTCGGACGTCTCGTTCGCCGCCGCCGCTGCCGCCACGTCGGCCCAGTCGCTCGACTCGGTCACGGTTACCGCCAACAGCCTGCCGCCGGTCGACGTGTCGACGGTCGACTCGCGCACGGTCATCACCTCCGAGCAGCTCGCCAAGCTCCCGCTCGCCCGCACCGCCGAATCGATCGCGCTGCTGGCTCCGGGCGCCATCGGTGGTAGCGGTTACTTCAAGGGTCCGACCGGCAACAGCCTGGTCTCCATCGGCGGCGGTTCGGTCACCGAGAACGCGTACTACATCAACGGCTTCAATACGACGGATCCGCTCAGCGGTTTCGGCGGCATCACGCTGCCTTACGGCGCGATCGACCAGCAGGAAATCCTCGCTGGCGGTTACGGTGCTGCGTACGGTCGTTCGGCTGGTGGCGTGATCAGCCAGGTCGGTAAGCGCGGCACGAATGAATGGCACTTTGGTGCGCAGGTTCTGTGGCAGCCGAACGGCACCGCCTCGGCGCCGGGTAACTACCACTACGCGGTCGATAGCTCCAACCACTCCGTTGGCGATCTGTACAACTACAACCAGCGCGACAAGCAGACTGTCACCACCGAGTCGGCCTACGTCGGCGGCCCGCTGATCAAGGACAAGCTGTACATCTTCCTCGCCGCTGAGCAGGAGCGTACTGAAGGTACCCTGGTCAAGTCGCAGGATGCACCGACCTACCAGTCGACCAGCTACCGCAATCCGAAGTACTACGCCAAGCTCGACTGGAACATCAACGACAGCAACATTCTTGAAGTCACCGGTGCGTCGAACAAGCAGAACTACTCTGCTTCGCAGTACCGCTTCAATTACGACACGGAACAGCGCGGCGCGTACATTGGCAAGGATACTTCGGGCGTCCCGCTGAACAAGACGGGTGCGGATCTGTACTCGGCTAAGTTCACGAGCTACATCACCGACGACCTGACCCTGACTGCTCTGTACGGCAAGATGAAGGGCACGTATTACAGCGACACGCCGTCGTCGACCAATCCGCACATCATCAGCCCGGGCGACCAGAACCCGGATCTGAACGGTGGCAGCCAGATCACCAACGACAATCCTTCGACGGCCGCTTACACGCCGCAGCATAAGTCGACTAACACCAACCTGCGCGTCGACCTGAGCTACCACATCGGCGATCACACGATCACCGCGGGTATCGACAACCAGAACATCCGCGACAAGGACGACGGTCAGTTCACGACCGGTCCGGGTTATGCGTGGGAATACGGTCAGGTCACCGAAGGCGCGCCGATCCAGGGTGAGCCGGGTTCGAGCGACTTTGTTGGTCTGCCGGGTCCGGGCGGCTACTACGTCGACCAGTACAAGTACAACACCACGGCGTCGGTCCGTACGACGCAGCGCGCTCAGTACATCGAAGATTCCTGGCAGGTCAATGACCGCTGGCTGGTGAAGATTGGTCTGCGTAACGACCAGTTCACCAACTACGATACGACCGGCTCGGCTTACCTGCGCCTGCGTAGCCCACAGTGGGCTCCGCGCCTCGGTGCTACCTGGGACGTCAACGGTGACTCCAGCCTGAAGATCTATGCCAACGCGGGTCGTTACTACCTCGCGCTGCCGGCATCGGTCGCCCTGCGTTCTGCCGGTAAGTCGCTCTATACCCGTGAGTACTTCACCTACACGGGTATCGACTCGCTCGGTCAGCCGACTGGCCTGACCCCGATCCAGAGCGCGACGGGTGGTCCGATCTCGGCCAACGCCGAGTACGGCATCCAGCGTGATCCGAACACGGCCGCCTCGCGCAGCCTGAAGTCGGAATACCAGGACGAGTTCATCCTCGGCTTCGACAAGACCCTGGGCGACAAGTGGGTCTACGGTGCGAAGGCCACGCTGCGCAAGCTGCGTAACGCCATCGATGACACCGGAGACTCGACCGTCATCCGTAACACGCTGATCGCTCAGGGTGTGGATCCGGCCACGATCGGTCCGATCCAGGGTAGCTACCTGTTCAACCCGGGTCGCTCGTCGGAGTTCCTGGTTCCGAACACGAAGGGTGGCTACTACCAGGCCAACGTGTCGAACGCCGACTTCGGCTTCCCGCAGCTGAAGCGTAACTACTACGGCCTCGAGATGTACCTCGAGCATCCGTTCGACGGCAAGTGGTACGGCAAGGTTGATTACGTCTACTCGAAGAGCTACGGCAACTCGGAAGGCCAGGTCCGTTCGGACACCGGTCAGGCCGACGTCTCGGCCACGGTCGACTGGGATTTCCCGCAGCTGATGCAGTACTCGGGTGGCGAACTGGCTAACAGCCGCCGTCACGTGCTGAAGGCCTACGGTTCCTACCAGCTGGCTGATGAGTGGATGGTCTCCGGTAACCTGTCGGTCTCGTCGGGTGCTCCGAAGTCCTGCCTTGGTTACTTCGGCGCTGACGAGTCCGATCCGGTCGGTTATCAGGATAACTACCACTACTGCTACGGTCAGCCGTCGTCCCCGGGCTCCATGGGTCACACCCCCTGGCTGTACCTTTTCGACCTGAGCGCCGAATACCGTCCGATGTGGGCCGACAAGAAGCTGGCCTTCAACATCACCGTGTTCAACGTGTTCAACAGCCGCGAGACCCTGCAGATCTATCCGAACGCAGGTATCACGGGTGCTGCGGAGGCCAATTACAAGGCGACCGTGTACTCGTCGACCCCGCGTTACGCTCGCTTCGGCATCACCTACGACTTCTGATCCATCGAAGTCGGATCGAAAGCCATCGGCCCTTGGGCCGTTGGCCTGGATCGCAAAAAAAGGCCACCTTCGGGTGGCCTCTTTTTTGCGATGTTTTCGCGTACAGTCGCAACGAGTTGCGGTCTACCGCAAGAATTAGTTTTGCCACATTTGTGTAGGCAACGACTGATGGGCGTGTGGCATAAACCCTACGCAGATTCCGGCATCACACCTACAGATAACGGGGTCGCGCAGGCCTAGCTTCTTTGGACGTTGCCCATCCCTGGGCTTCGAAAAAAGGAAGCATATGAAGAAGCTGCTTGTAAGCCAGGTTGTTCTCGCCGTTGCCGGGTTGTTTGCCCTCGGTCAGGCGCAGGCGTTACCCAGTCAAGTGGTCACGTACGTCTACTACAGCGGTACGACGCCCATTGGGCAGTCAATCCGCGGTTGCGATTCCGCAGCAGAGCATTGGGGTACGGCCACGCTTGCGACTCAGTCCTCAGCGGTTGCGGTCACCTATTCCTGTGCGACACGCACCGCTATTCGCGTCTCTTTTCCCACGTCGATCGACCCTTGGGTCCAGGCGAATTTCTGCAACACCAGCGGCATTTGCGAGGTCGGTCCTCAAGAGATAGCGGGCGGTGGCGTGCTTGTTTCAGGGCTGTTCTCGGATTGAGACGCATCAACGAGTGAAGGCTCGAGCACTCACGGCCGTCCCGTTTCCCGAAACCCGCCCCTGAGTTTTACTCGGACGCCTGTAAACGATGCCCTCGGGAGACCCCCGGGGGCATTGTCGTTTCTGAGTCCGCTCCGCCAGTTTTTCTTACGAATCGGCCGATCCAAACCATTTACGGATCAGCGGTTTGCGCCTTTCCGGCAATTCTGACTGCCAGCTTGCTGGCTGGCTCCCACTTACGAATTCCTAGGGATTTTCACCCTTGACTTTTCCACCGGCGCATTTGCCGGTATGCTCCAAGGTTCCCCCGCGGAAGAACTGGCGCCATGCGCGTGCGTATCTTTCGTGACTGACCATTCTTTCCGTTCCGTAACGAGGTTCGACCATGCGCAGGATTTTCTTGTCGCTCGCATCCGTGGCCGCATTGGCCCTCGCCGGTTGCGGCGGCTCTTCCGATAACGGCCAGCAGGCCGCGGGTGGCACGCCTGAGGCGCCGGCCGGCCCGGCCAACGCCGTCACCGGCAGCGTGTCCCTGCGTGACGCGGGCGCCCAGCTTTCGCCCGATGCCAAGCTCGACCTGAAGCTGATCGACGTCAGCACCGAAGGCGCGCAGCCGCTGGCCACGAAGACGATCGCTCCGGTGACCCTGCCGGCTCAGTTCCAGCTCGACTTCAACGCCACGGACCTCAATCCGAACGACATGTACATCGTCGAGGTGTCGCTGCAGGACGGCGACCGTCACTACTCCTCGCCGCTGAAGACGCCGGTCCTGACCAAGGGCGCGAAGAACGTCGCGAACATCCAGCTGGTCGGCGAAGCGACGCCAGGTGAGAAGGAGCTCAACGGCTTCAACAGCGTCAAGAAGAACATCGGTGGCATGAAGGTCACCCAGGGCACGGCGCTGAAGGATGGCGAGTCCCACGGTTGGCAGATCTTCAAGAAGGGCAACGACGTTCAGTTCGTGCGTGAGCTCGTCGACTACGGCGACAAGGGCTTCACCGCCACCGACTACGCCTACAAGAACGGCAAGCCTTGGGTCATCGTCCAGGAGAAGAAGCCGAGCAAGGATGGCAAGCCGACCTCGACCGAGCGCGCTGGCTGGAACGATGCCGGCGAGCTGGTCCTGAAAGAGAACCAGGCTGGCAGCAAGACCGACGTCCTCTCCGACGACGCTGCCAACGATCTGCGCAAGCAGGCCGAAGCGATGTACTCGAAGGCCGGCGGTAGCGGCAAGAAGTAAGCGTCGCTTACCGCTCGCATAAAAAACGCCGGCCTAGTGCCGGCGTTTTTTATGGGCGCAACACTGACGTCATGGGCGCAACGCAGAAAACGGTAGGAGCCGCTTCAGCGGCGAACCCTCTGTCTGTCCCGGATACGAAAGAGGCTTTGCGCCTCATCGTGCGAGCGGGTGAACCGCCGGCACGATGGGATGCAAAGCCTCGTTCGTTACATGCGCCCCTGAGGGTTCGCCGATGAATCGGCTCCTACAGGGGG
>NZ_JBFUAT010000058.1:0-16552 GCF_056406135.1 Luteibacter sp. P1_D3
AGCAGGATGTGCTCGCGGGTCTAGCAGGATGTGCTCGCGGGTCTGCGGCATCGGGCCGTCAGCGGCCGAGCACACCAGGATCGCGCCGTCCATCTGCGCCGCACCGGTGATCATGTTCTTGACGTAGTCAGCATGTCCCGGGCAGTCGACGTGGCCGTAGTGGCGATTCGGCGACTCGTATTCGACGTGGGCGGTCGAGATCGTGATGCCGCGAGCCTTCTCTTCCGGCGCAGCGTCGATCGAACCGTAGTCCTTGAATTCACCGCCGAAACGCTCGGCACCGATCTTCGTCAGTGCTGCCGTCAGCGTGGTCTTGCCGTGATCGACGTGACCGATGGTGCCGACATTGACGTGCGGCTTCTTGCGCTCGAACTTACCCTTTGCCATGACCTAAAACCTCGAAGAGAACGTTATATGTTTTGAAGAAGAAGCCCTTATCAGGACTTCTTCATGACCTGCTCAGCGATGTTGCTGGGCGCCGGCTCGTAATGGTCGAATTCCATCGTGAACGTGGCGCGACCCTGCGACAGCGAACGAATCGTGGTCGCATAACCGAACATCTCACCGAGCGGAATCATCGCATTGATGGTCTTGCCCGACGGAGTTTCTTCCTGACCGGTCAGCATGCCGCGACGGCGCGAGATATCGCCCATCACGTCACCGACGTAGTCTTCCGGCGTCACGACTTCAACCTTCATGATCGGCTCGAGCAGAACCGGCTTCGCCTTGGCAAAGCCCTGCTTGAACGCCATCGAGGAGGCGAGCTTGAACGCCATTTCCGACGAATCGACGTCGTGGTACGAACCGAAGACGAGCTTGACCTTCACGTTGACGACCGGGAAGCCCGCGAGCGGACCGCTGGTGATCGTCTCGCGCAGACCCTTCTCGACGGACGGGATGAATTCCTTCGGAATCACACCGCCGGTGATGTCGTTGATGAAGAGGAAGTCGTCCTTGATCGACGGCGCGATCTTCGGATCCGCACGGTCGGCATCGGTGATCGGCGAGAGTTCGATCACGACGTGACCGTACTGACCTTTACCACCCGACTGCTTGGCGTGCTTGTAGTCCGACTTGACGTCCTGCGCCTGAATCGTCTCGCGGTAAGCCACCTGCGGCTTGCCGACGTTGGCTTCGACGTTGAACTCGCGACGCATGCGGTCCACCAGGATGTCCAGGTGAAGCTCGCCCATGCCCGAGATGATCGTCTGACCCGACTCTTCGTCCGTCTTGACGCGGAACGACGGATCTTCCGCGGCCAGACGGCCGAGGGCGACACCCATCTTTTCCTGGTCCGACTTGGTCTTCGGCTCGACCGCCATGGAGATCACCGGCTCCGGGAACGTCATGCGCTCCAGGGTGATGATGTGATCCTGCGCGCAGAGCGTGTCACCGGTCGTGACGTCCTTGAGGCCGACCGCTGCGGCGATATCGCCAGCGCGGACTTCCTTCAGTTCGTGACGCTCGTTGGCGTGCATCTGCAGCATGCGGCCGATACGCTCCTTCTTCGACTTGACCGGGTTGTACACCGGGTCACCGGCGTTCAGCGTGCCCGAATAGACACGGAAGAACGTCAGCGCGCCGACGAACGGGTCGGTCATGATCTTGAACGCGAGCGCCGAGAACGGAGCATCGTCCTTCGCTTCGCGGGTGTCCGGCTGCTCGTTCTCGTCGATACCTTCGACCGGCGGACGGTCGAGCGGCGACGGGAGCAGGTTGACCACGGCATCGAGCATGGCCTGGACGCCCTTGTTCTTGAAGGCGGTACCGCAGAACACCGGGATGATCTCGCTGCGCAGGGTGCGCAGACGCAGACCTTCGATGATCTCCGCTTCGGTGAGCTCTTCGCCACCAAGGTACTTGTCCATCATCTCTTCCGTGGCTTCCGCCGCGGCTTCGATCATGGTGGTACGGTCAGCCTCGGCGCGCTCCTTGAGCTCAGCCGGGATTTCCTCGTACTCGAACTTCATGCCCTGGGACTCCATGTCCCACTTGACGGCCTTCATCTTGAGAAGATCGACCACGCCTTCGAAGTTGTCTTCGGCACCGATCGGCACCTGCATCGGTACCGGGTTGGCACCAAGGCGAGCCTTCAGCTGGCCAACGACCTTGTCGAAGTTCGCGCCGGTGCGATCCATCTTGTTGACGAACGCAAGGCGCGGAACCTTGTACCGGTTGGCCTGACGCCAGACGGTCTCGGACTGCGGCTGCACACCACCCACGGCGCAGAGAACGAACACCGCACCGTCGAGCACGCGGAGCGAACGCTCCACTTCGATGGTGAAGTCGACGTGCCCCGGGGTGTCGATGATGTTGAAGCGGTGCTCGGGCAGCGAACGATCCATGCCCTTCCAGAATGCCGTCGTGGCAGCGGAAGTGATGGTGATGCCGCGCTCCTGCTCCTGCTCCATCCAGTCCATCGTCGCCGCACCGTCATGCACCTCGCCAATCTTATGACTGACACCGGTGTAGAACAGGATGCGCTCCGTGGTCGTGGTCTTGCCGGCATCGATGTGAGCCATGATGCCGAAGTTGCGGTAGCGCTCGATGGGAGTGGTGCGTGCCACGGTCTTTCCTCAATCTGAAGCTGTAGTAATTACCAGCGGTAATGCGAGAAGGCCTTGTTGGCCTCTGCCATACGATGCGTTTCTTCGCGCTTCTTGACGGCGCCGCCACGGGATTCCGAGGCTTCGAGCAGTTCGGCGGCCAGCTTGCGCGGCATGGACGTCTCGCCGCGCTTGCGCGCTGCGTCGATCACCCAGCGCATGGCAAGCGCCATACGACGGCCCGGACGGACTTCGACCGGCACCTGGTACGTGGCACCGCCAACGCGACGCGACTTCACCTCGACGGCCGGGGCGATGTTGCCCAGGGCCTTCTCGACGAGCTGCACCGGCTCACCATGCTTTTCGCTGATGTGCTGGAGGGCGCCGTACACAATGGCTTCGGCAACGGACTTCTTGCCGGACTTCATCACCATATTGATGAAGCGGGCAATCAGCTGGCTTCCGTGCTTCGGGTCCGGGAGGACCACACGGGCGGGATGGGAACCTTTACGCGACATAATTCTTGTCCTTTGCTCAGCTCTTCGGGCGCTTGGCGCCGTACTTCGAGCGCGACTTGCGACGCTTGGTCACGCCGGCGCAGTCGAGACTGCCGCGAACCGTGTGGTAACGCACACCCGGGAGATCCTTGACGCGACCGCCGCGGATCAGGACCACCGAGTGCTCCTGGAGATTATGACCTTCGCCACCGATGTAGCTGATGACTTCGAAACCGTTGGTGAGGCGCACCTTGGCAACCTTACGCAGCGCCGAGTTCGGCTTCTTCGGGGTGGTCGTGTAAACGCGCGTGCAGACGCCGCGACGCTGCGGGCTGCTCTGCAGGGCCGGCGACGCACTCTTGTACGCCTTCGGGCTGCGGGCTTTGCGAACCAACTGGTTGACTGTCGTCATGCGAAGCTATTCCTGAGAAACATAAAGGCAGACCGAAAGATCGGCCCGCCAGATAAGCGTTGTTGACGTGCGCCTCCCGCCAAGCGGGAGGGCGCCCATCGTCCGTGATTCCGAACACGAGGCGCATCCTTGCGCCTCATTTCGTATGTAAAGCAAAGCCCCGGAGGACCTTACTCGGCGCTATCGTTGGACCCGGCGGAGGCCTCTTCGAACGTGACGACCGGTGCCGAACCCGAGAGGGTTTCGAGCTCCGAAGCCGTCAGGCCGCCCTGGCTACGACGCGATGCGTGGTATGCCAGACCCGTACCCGCAGGGATTAGCCGTCCAACAATAACATTTTCCTTGAGGCCACGCAACGTGTCGCGGGTGCCACGAACCGCCGCTTCCGTGAGGACGCGGGTGGTTTCCTGGAACGAAGCCGCCGAAATGAACGATTCGGTGGCCAGCGACGCCTTGGTGATACCCAGCAGGACCGACTCGAACCCGGCCCGACGCTCGCCCCGCTTCTCGGCGCGATCGTTTTCCTCGTTGATCCGGACGCGCTCGACCTGCTCACCGCGCAGGTAGGTGCTGTCACCCGCCTCGGTGATCTCGACCTTGCGCAGCATCTGGCGAATGATCGCTTCGATGTGCTTGTCGTTGATCTTCACGCCCTGCAGGCGGTAGACGTCCTGGATTTCCTTGACCAGGTACGAGGCCAGCGGCTCGACACCCAGCAGGCGCAGGATGTCATGCGGATTCGGCTCGCCGTCGACGACGGTTTCGCCCTTCTCCACGTGCTCGCCTTCGAAGACGATGACCTGACGCCACTTGGGAATCAGCTCCTCGTGCTCGTTGCCGTCCACATCCTTGATGATCAGGCGCTGCTTGCCCTTGGTGTCCTTACCGAAGCTGACGATACCCGAGCGCTCCGCGAGGATCGCCGGCTCCTTCGGCTTGCGGGCTTCGAACAAGTCGGCAACGCGCGGCAGACCACCGGTGATGTCGCGGGTCTTCGAGGTTTCCTGCGGGATACGGGCGACAACGTCACCCACGCCCACTTCGGTACCGTTCTGGATCGAGACGATCGCGCCGGCCGGCAGGAAGTACTGGGCCGCAATGTCCGTACCCGGCAGCTTGAGCTCACGGCCCTTGCTGTCTTCCAGGCGAACGATCGGGCGCAGATCCTTGGCCTGCGTACCGCGACGCTTCGGATCGGTGACCACCGCCGACTCGAGGCCGGTCAGTTCGTCCGTCTGCGACTGCACGGTGATGCCATCGATGAAGTCGATGAAGCGCACCACGCCCGCCACTTCCGTGACGATCGGATGGGTATGCGGATCCCAGTTGGCCACGGTCTGGCCGGACTTCACCGGGTCGCCATCCTTCACGGCGATGGTGGCGCCGTAAGGCACCTTGTAACGCTCACGCTCGCGACCGTTCGAGTCGATGACGCTGACTTCGCCCGAACGCGAGACGGCGACCAGGTGACCCTGGCTGTGCTCGACCGACTTCAGGTTGTTGAACTTCAGCGCACCGGTCGTACGGATCGTGACGTTATCGACTGCCGCGGCACGAGACGCCGCACCACCGATGTGGAACGTACGCATCGTCAGCTGGGTACCCGGCTCACCGATCGACTGAGCGGCGACCACACCCACGGCCTCACCCATGTTGACCAGGTGACCACGAGCCAGATCGCGGCCGTAGCACAGGGCGCACACGCCATGGCTGGCACGGCAGGTGATCGGCGAACGCACCTTGATCAGCTGCACGCTGGCCTTGTCGAGCTTGTCGACCAGGTACTCGTCCAGCAGGGTGTCGCGGGTCACGATGGCCTGGTCGTCGTCGCCGGGGGCGTAGACGTCCTCGACCACGACGCGACCGAGCACGCGCTCGCGCAACGGCTCGACCACGTCACCGCCTTCGACGATCGGCGACATCATGACGCCGTCTTCCGTGCCGCAATCGTGCTCGGTGATGACGACGTCCTGCGCCACGTCGACGAGACGACGGGTGAGGTAACCGGAGTTCGCGGTCTTCAGCGCCGTATCCGCGAGACCCTTACGGGCACCGTGGGTGGAGTTGAAGTACTGCAGCACGTTCAGGCCTTCACGGAAGTTCGCCTTGATGGGCGTCTCGATGATCGAGCCGTCCGGACGAGCCATCAGGCCACGCATACCCGCCAGCTGACGAATCTGGGCCGCGCTACCACGCGCACCGGAGTCCGCCATGATGTACAGCGAGTTCATCGACTTCTGGTTGACCGTCTTGCCGTCGGCGTCCTCGACCTTCTCGGTACCGATACCGTCGATCATCGCCTTGGCGACGAGTTCGTTGGTGCGGGACCAGATGTCGACGACCTTGTTGTAGCGCTCGCCGGCGGTCACGAGACCCGACTGGTACTGCTCCTGGATCTCGACGACTTCCTTCTCGGCTTCCTCGAGGATGCCCTTCTTCTCAGCCGGGATCTTCATGTCGTCGATACCGATGGAGATACCGGCGCGCGTCGCGAAACGGAAGCCGGTGTACATCAGCTTGTCGGCGAACACGACCGATTCCTTCAGACCGAGCAGACGGTAGCTCTGGTTGATCAGGCGCGAGATGTTCTTCTTGGTCAGCTCGGTATTGACCAGCGCGAACGGCAGGCCCTCCGGGATGATTTCCATCAGCAGGGCACGGCCGACCGTCGTATCGACGATGGCGGTACGCGAGGAGGTGGCACCCTCTTCGTCCTGCTCGGTGATGTGGATGCGGACCTTGACCTTGGCGTGCAGCTCGACGGCGCGGTTGTCGTACGCACGACGCACTTCCGCAACGTTGGCGAACACCATGCCGGCGCCCTTCACGTTGATCAGTTCGCGCGTCATGTAGTACAGGCCGAGCACGACGTCCTGCGACGGCACGATGATCGGCTCGCCGTTCGCCGGCGACAGGATGTTGTTCGACGACATCATCAGGGCACGGGCTTCGAGCTGCGCCTCGATCGACAGCGGCACATGGACGGCCATCTGGTCACCGTCGAAGTCGGCGTTGAACGCCGTACACACGAGCGGATGCAGCTGGATCGCCTTGCCTTCGATGAGGACCGGCTCGAACGCCTGGATACCGAGACGATGCAGGGTCGGGGCACGGTTGAGCATGACCGGATGTTCGCGGATCACGTCTTCCAGGATGTCCCACACCTGGGCCTCTTCGCGCTCGACGAGCTTCTTCGCGGCCTTGATGGTCGTGGCTTCACCACGTGCCTGGAGCTTGGCGAAGATGAAGGGCTTGAACAGCTCGAGCGCCATCTTCTTCGGCAGGCCGCACTGGTGCAGGCGAAGCGTCGGGCCGACCACGATGACCGAACGGCCCGAGTAGTCGACGCGCTTGCCGAGCAGGTTCTGGCGGAAGCGGCCCTGCTTGCCCTTGATCATGTCGGCCAGCGACTTCAGCGCGCGCTTGTTCGTGCCGGTGATGGCACGACCGCGACGGCCGTTGTCGAGCAGCGCATCGACTGATTCCTGCAGCATGCGCTTCTCGTTGCGGACGATGATGTCCGGCGCAGCGAGTTCGAGCAGGCGCTTCAGGCGGTTGTTACGGTTGATGACGCGGCGGTACAGGTCGTTGAGGTCGGAGGTCGCGAAGCGACCGCCGTCCAGCGGAACCAGCGGACGCAGGTCCGGCGGCAGCACGGGAAGGACGGTCATGACCATCCATTCCGGCTTGTTGCCAGACTCGAGGAACGCCTCGATCAGCTTCACGCGCTTGGTGAGGCGCTTCAGCTTGGTCTCGGAATTGGTCGCCGTGATCTCTTCCTTGAGGCGAATGACTTCGCCCGGCAGGTCGAGGCTCTTCAGCAGCTCGTAGACGGCCTCGGCACCCATGCGGGCATCGAACTCGTCGCCGTGCTCTTCGGTGGCTTCCAGATACTGGTCTTCGCTGAGCAGCTGGCCGCGCTCGAGCGCGGTCAGGCCTGGATCGATCACGACGAACGCTTCRAAGTACAGSAYGCGYTCGATGTCRCGCAGSGTCATGTCSAGCAYSAGGCCSAKGCGCGASGGCAGCGACTTCAGGAACCAGATGTGCGCGSWCGGKSYGGCCAGSTCGATGTGRCCCATGCGCTCGCGRCGRACCTTGGYCWGYGTGACYTCRRYGCCGCACTTTTCGCAGAYSACACCRCGGTGYTTCAKGCGCTTGTACTTGCCGCACAGGCAYTCGTAGTCCTTGATSGGGCCAAAGATGGCCGCGCAGAACAGACCGTCACGCTCGGGCTTGAACGTGCGGTAGTTGATGGTTTCCGGCTTCTTGACTTCACCGTACGACCACGACCGGATCAGCTCCGGCGAAGCCAGGGCGATCTTGATCGCGTCGAAGTCCAGCGTCTGTCGCTGCTGGTTGAACAGATTGAGCAGGTCTTTCATGCGTAATCTCCGGTAGCCGCGACGATCACTTGATCTCTTCCAACTCGATATCGATGGCGAGCGAGCGGATTTCCTTCACGAGCACGTTGAAGGATTCCGGCATGCCAGCCGCCATTTCGTGGTTGCCGTCGACAATGTTCTTGTACATCTGGTTACGGCCCTGCACGTCATCCGACTTAACGGTGAGCATTTCCTGCAGGGTGTAAGCCGCGCCATAGGCTTCCAGCGCCCAGACTTCCATTTCGCCGAAGCGCTGGCCGCCGAACTGCGCCTTGCCGCCCAGCGGCTGCTGGGTAACGAGCGAGTACGGACCCGTCGAACGCGCGTGCATCTTGTCGTCGACGAGGTGGTTCAGCTTCAGCATGTGCATGTAGCCCACGGTGACCGGGCGATCGAACGCCTCGCCGGTACGGCCGTCGTAGAGCACCGTCTGGCCGGATTCCGGCAGATCGGCAAGCTTCAGCATGTGCTTGATTTCGGTCTCTTCGGCACCGTCGAAGACCGGGGTGGCCATCGGGACGCCGTCGCGCAGGTTGTCGGCCAGCTGGATGATCTCGGCGTCCGTCATCGACTTGAGGTCGACGTGGCGCACCGCACCTTCCGCACCGGCGTTACCGTGGTTGTAGACCTCGTCGAGGAACTCGCGCAGCTTGGCCGGCTTCTCGTTGGCTTCGATCATGGCCGCGATCTTGTGGCCCAGGCCCTTGGCGGCCCAGCCCAGATGGACCTCGAGAATCTGACCGATGTTCATACGCGAAGGCACGCCCAGCGGGTTCAGGCAGATGTCGACCGGACGACCGTCAGCGGAGAACGGCATGTCCTCGACCGGAACGATCATCGACACGACACCCTTGTTGCCGTGACGGCCTGCCATCTTGTCACCCGGCTGGATGCGGCGCTTAACGGCAAGGTAGACCTTGACCATCTTGAGCACGCCCGGTGCGAGATCGTCGCCCTGGGTGATCTTGCCCTGCTTCTCCTTGAAGCGCTTGTCGAAGGCCTCGCGATGACGCTTGACCTGGTCGGCCGCGCGCTCGAGGAACTCCGAGACTTCCTCATCCTTGACGTTGATCTTGAACCAGTCGTCCTTCTTGAGCGTATCGAGGTAGGCGTCGTCGATGACGGTGCCGCGCTTGAGACCGCCCGGGCCGCTCATCGCGGACTTGCCGACGAGCTGCGAGCGCATACGTGCGTAGATGGCGCTCTCGAGGATGCGGAACTGGTCGTCGAGATCCTTGCGGATACGCTTCAGTTCGGTCTCTTCGATCTGCTTGGCGCGCTTGTCTTTCTCGATACCGTCGCGGGTGAAGACCTGTACGTCGATGACATTGCCGTCCATGCCCGGGGGCACGCGCAGAGAGCTGTCCTTAACGTCCGAGGCCTTCTCGCCGAAGATGGCGCGGAGGAGCTTTTCTTCCGGCGTGAGCTGGCTCTCGCCCTTGGGCGTAACCTTGCCGACGAGGATGTCGCCCGCCTTCACTTCCGCACCGATGTAGACGATGCCGGACTCGTCGAGACGGGCCAGGGCCTGCTCGCCGACGTTCGGGATGTCCGCGGTGATTTCTTCGGCGCCGAGCTTCGTGTCGCGGGCGATGCAGGTCATTTCCTCGATGTGGATCGAGGTGTAACGATCTTCCTGGACTACGCGCTCGGAGATCAGGATCGAGTCTTCGAAGTTGTAGCCGTTCCACGGCATGAACGCGACGAGCATGTTCTGGCCGAGCGCGAGCTCACCGAGGTCGGTCGAGGAACCGTCCGCCAGGGTATCGCCCACCGCCACCACGTCACCGACATTCACCAGCGGGCGCTGGTTGAGGTTGGTGTTCTGGTTGGAGCGGGTGTACTTGGTCAGCGTATAGATATCGACGCCGGCGTCGTTCTCGTCCACTTCCGCTTCGTTCGCACGCACGACGATACGGGCGGCATCGACCTGGTCGATGACACCGCCGCGCTTGGCGGACACGGTGACGCCCGAGTCACGCGCCACGGCACGCTCGATGCCCGTGCCGACGAGCGGCTTCTGGCTGCGCAGCGTCGGGACGGCCTGACGCTGCATGTTCGCACCCATGAGGGCGCGGTTAGCATCATCGTGCTCGAGGAAGGGCACGAGCGCCGCTGCGACCGACACGGTCTGCATCGGCGAGACGTCCATGTAGTTGATCTCGGCCGACGGACGCAGCTCCGACTCACCGCGGAAGCGGCAGGAGACGAAGTCTTCGATGAACTTGCCTTCCTTCGTCAGGGGCGAGTTCGCCTGCGCGATCACGTGGTCGCCCTCTTCGATCGCGGAGAGGTAGTCGACCTTGTCGGTGACCTTGCCGCCTTCCACCTTGCGATACGGCGTCTCGAGGAAGCCATACGAGTTGGTGCGGGCGTACACGGCCAGCGAGTTGATCAGGCCGATGTTCGGGCCTTCCGGCGTTTCGATGGTGCAGACGCGGCCGTAATGGGTCGGGTGCACGTCGCGGACTTCGAAGCCGGCGCGCTCACGGGTCAGGCCGCCTGGTCCAAGCGCGGACACGCGGCGCTTGTGGGTGACTTCGGACAGCGGGTTGTTCTGATCCATGAACTGCGAGAGCTGCGACGAACCGAAGAACTCCTTCACCGCTGCCGCAACCGGCTTGGCGTTGATCAGTTCCTGCGGGGTCAGGCCTTCGGATTCGGCCAGCGACAGGCGCTCGCGAACCGCGCGCTCGACGCGGACGAGACCGATGCGGAAGGTGTTCTCCGCCATTTCGCCGACCGAACGCACGCGACGGTTACCGAGATGGTCGATATCGTCGACCGTTCCGATACCGTTGCGGATGTCGATCAGGACACGCAGCACGTCGAGGATGTCCGACGTCTCGCCCTGCTCGGCGACCAGACGCTGCGACTCTTCTTCCTTGCGCTCGCTGAAGTACTTGTGGTCGTACAGCACGCCCGGACCGACGACGTCCTTGCGGCCGACACGACGGTTGAACTTCATGCGGCCGACGCCCGACAGGTCGTAGCGGTCGAAGGTGAAGAACAGGTTGAAGAACAGGTTCTGCGCGGCATCCTTGGTCGGCGGCTCGCCCGGACGCATCATCCGGTAGATTTCGACCAGGGCCTCGAGCTGCGTGCGCGTGTTGTCGATGCGCAGCGTGTTCGAGATATACGCGCCACGATCGAGATCGTTCACGTACAGCGTCGGCACCGTCTCGATACCGCCCTTGCGGAACTTCTCGAGGTGGTCGAGCGTGAGCTCGTCGTTCGCCGCGGCGATGATCTCGCCCGTGTCCTTGTCGATCATGTCGACGGCCACGATGCGGCCGACCGGGTAATCGTCCGGCACTTCGAGCGTGGTGATCTTCTCGCTGGCGAGCTGGCGAACGTGGCGCGCAGTGATGCGCTTGCCGGCTTCGACCAGCACCTTGCCGTCGATCACGAGATCGAACGAGAGGGTTTCACCGCGCAGGCGCTCGGCGACGAGGTCGAGCGTGACGCCGCCCTTCTTGCCGAGGTGGAACGTGTTGTGCTCGAAGAAGATCGAGAGGATCTCTTCGTTGTTGTAGCCGAGCGCGCGCAGCAGCACCGTCACCGGCAACTTGCGGCGACGATCGATACGGGTGAACAGCGCGTCCTTCGGGTCGAACTCGAAATCGAGCCACGAACCACGGTAAGGAATCACGCGGGCCGAGAACAGGAGCTTGCCCGAGCTATGCGTCTTGCCGCGGTCGTGATCGAAGAACACGCCCGGCGAACGGTGCAGCTGCGAGACGATGACGCGCTCGGTGCCGTTGATGATGAAGGTGCCGGTGTCGGTCATGAGCGGAATCTCGCCCATGTAGACCTCCTGCTCCTTGACGTACTTGACGGCCTTCTTCGACGCCGGGCTGTCCTTGTCATAGATGACCAGGCGCACGGTGGTGCGCAGCGGCGCACCGAAGGTCATGCCGCGGTTGCGGCATTCACGTTCATCGAACGCCGGTTCGCCGAGCCTGTAGTCGACGTATTCGAGGGCGGCGTTGCCGGAGTAGCTCGAAATCGGGAACACCGACTTCAGCGCGGCGTGGAGACCCTTCTCCTCACGCTGCTTGGAGCTGACCTGCTCCTGCAGGAATTCCTTGTACGAGTCGGTCTGGATCGTCAGCAGGTTGGGCACGCCCAGAACGGGCGGACGCTTGCCGAAATCCTTACGGATGCGCTTCTTCTCGGTAAACGAGTAGGTCATGGTGGGTACCGCCTCGGCTCAGTAGCAAAAATGAATCGAAAATCGGAGATCGAGATTCGACTGCAGGGCATCGCTGCCCTCAACTCCCGATGTCCCATTTCCGACGATCGGAACGGGGAACGAACATGGCCAGGAACGGCCAAAGCCCGGGGGCTTACGCCCCCAGGCTCACTTGACGCTATATCGAACTACAGGCGCGCAAGGCGCCGATTACTTGAGTTCGACCTTGGCGCCCGCAGCTTCCAGGTCCTTCTTGAACTTGGCAGCGTCGTCCTTCGAAGCAGCTTCCTTCACGACGCCACCGGCCTCGGTGAGGTCCTTGGCTTCCTTCAGGCCGAGGCCGGTGATGGCGCGAACGGCCTTGATCACGTCGACCTTCTTGTCGCCGGCGGAGATCAGGATCACGTCGAATTCGGTCTGCTCTTCGACAGCGGCAGCGGCCGGGCCGGCAGCAGCGGCAACCGGAGCGGCAGCCGAAACGCCGAAGGTCTCTTCGATCGACTTGACGAGTTCCATGATTTCCATCAGGGACTTGGCCTTGATGGCTTCGACGATCTGTTCGGTGGTCAGGGTGGACATGGTTTTCTTACCTTCTGAAATGGTTTCGGTATGGAAAGTCGACGGGATCAGGCTTCGACCGGGGCTTCTTCGGCGGCGACGACGTCGCTACCACCCTGCTGGTCGGCCACGGCCTTGACGGCACGGGCAAACATCGCGACCGGTTCGCTGAGGACGCGAGCCAGCATGGCGAGCGCTTCCTGACGAGTCGGCAGCGAGGCAAGCACATCGACGTGGGCGGCGGGAAGCAGCTTGCCTTCCACGGACACGACCTTCGCGATCAGCTTGTCGTTGGTCTTTGCGAATTCCTTGATCACGCGCCCGGCAGCGCCGGGTTCTTCGAGCGAGAACGCATACAGCAGCGGACCGACGAGAACGTCCTTGACGATCTCGAATTCGGTACCGGCTACAGCGCGTGCGGCCAGCGTGTTCTTGACAACTTTCAAGAAAACACCGGACTCACGAGCCTTCTTACGCATCGCGGTCATCTGAGAGACCGTGGTGCCTGCGTACTCGGCGGCGACCAAGGAGTGAGCCTTCGCAGCGACTTCTGCCAGCTCGGCGACTACTTCTTGCTTCTGGGACAGATTGAGAGCCATTGCACTCCTCCAAATGAACTCCGCTCACGGCTCCTGCCGCTTGCGGTCCTGGGCGACATCGTCCTGACGTCGGGGACACGAGGTGTCCCGGGTGGTGGCCTTTCCAGATTCGAAACGAATACCAGAAGGGGCAGCACCATCTACGCAGGCCAGACCCATGGAGGCATCCGATTAAGCGATCCCGCTAACGACGACGGCGTTTCCATGCCAACACGAGCTCCCTGCTCGTCGCCGTCGCGCGCTGATCGCGCCTACGGTCTTTGACGGCTGCACCGGACTTTCGACCGGGGCTGCCTTCAAAAACGTTCCTCCGCCGGGCGACCCGGCGGAGGCCGTAAAACGAATTACTTGGCCGAGGTGTTCACGGTCGAGGTATCGACCGGCACGCCCACGCCCATGGTGCTGGAGATCGCGACGCGCTGGATGTACTGACCCTTCGCTGCGGCCGGCTTGGCCTTGAGCAGATCGGAGATCAGCGTGTTCAGGTTGTCCGCGAGCTGGGCAGCGTCGAAGCTGGCCTTGCCGATGGTGGCGTGGATGATGCCGCCCTTATCGTTACGGAACTTGACCTGGCCAGCCTTGGCGTTCTTGACGGCCGTGGCGACGTCGGCGGTGACCGAGCCGTCCTTCGGGTTCGGCATCAGGCCACGGGGACCGAGGACCTGACCGAGCTTACCGACGACGCGCATCGCGTCCGGCGTCGCAATGACGCGGCCGTAGTTCAGATCGCCAGCGGCCATCTTCTCGGCGAGGTCGTCCATACCGACGGCGTCGGCACCGGCGGCGAGAGCGGCATCGGCCTTCTCACCCGGCGGCACGAACACGGCGACGCGGACGGTCTTGCCGGTGCCGTGCGGCAGCAGCGAGGAGCCGCGCACGCCCTGGTCCGACTTCTTCGCGTCGATGCCCAGACGGACGGAGACGTCCACCGACTCGGCGAACTTCGCCTTGGCATTGTCCTTGACGATCTTCAGCGCTTCGTCGAGACCATAGGTCTTGCCGGGCTGGACGGCGGCCGTAGCGGCCTTCATACGCTTCGTGAGCTTTGCCATTTCTTAACCCTCCACTACCAGGCCCATGGAACGCGCGCTGCCGGCGATCGTACGCACGGCGGCATCCAGATCGGCAGCCGTGAGATCCGGCTCCTTCTGCTTCGCGATTTCCTCGAGCTGGGCGCGGGTGACCTTACCGACCTTGTCGGTATTCGGCTTGGGCGAGCCCTTGGCCACGCCCGTGATCTTCTTGAGGAGGATCGAGGCCGGCGGGGTCTTCGTGATGAAGGTGAACGTACGGTCCGAGTAGGCCGTGATCACGACCGGGATCGGGAGACCCGGCTCGAGCTTCTGCGTGGCGGCATTGAACGCCTTGCAGAACTCCATGATGTTCAGGCCGCGCTGACCGAGCGCCGGACCGACGGGCGGCGAGGGGTTAGCCTGGCCGGCCTTCACCTGCAACTTGATGTAACCAATGACTTTCTTTGCCATTTAACGTTCCTCGCGAGTGCTGGCGCCTTGCGGCTCCTCGCTGTAGACCTTCCCTGGTGGTGAATGGATCCGCTTATGCGAACCCCTGAAACACGGACACGCCGGAGCATAAAGCTCCAGCGTGGACCGGGCATTATAGGCGCCGGCTTCAGGCTATGCAACGCCCGTGCCGAACGGGTCGGGTAGACCGACCAGGAGGCCTTCAGGCCTTCTCCACCTGGCCGAATTCGAGCTCGACCGGGGTAGAACGACCGAAAATGAGCACCGCGACGCGCAGGCGGCTCTTTTCGTAATTCACTTCCTCGACAACGCCATTGAAGTCGTTGAACGGACCTTCGGTGACACGAACCATCTCACCCGGCTCGAAGAGCACCTTCGGGCGGGGCTTCTCGACACCTTCGCGGACCCGGCTGAGGATGGCCTCGGCCTCGGTGTCCTTGATCGGGTGCGGACGGTCGGCGGTTCCGCCGATGAAACCCATGACCTTCGGGGTTTCCTTGACCAGATGCCAGCACTCGTCGTCGATACGCGGCGTCTTGCCGTTGGTATCGGTTTCGATCTGCACCAGGACGTAACCGGGGAAGAACTTGCGCTCGCTACGGCGCTTCTGGCCGCCGCGCATTTCGATGACTTCCTCGGTCGGAACCAGGATTTCACCGAACTTCTCTTCCATGCCCTCGCGCACGACGCGCTCGGTCAGGGCCTTGCGAACCTGCTGTTCGAACCCCGAATAGGCGTGAACCACGTACCAGCGTTTGCTCATGCCTTACCTCAATGTCCGAGCTTAAGCAGCCAATCGAGCACGACCGTCTTCAGCAACCAGTCGATCAACCCCATTAGCAGCGAGAGAATGATGACGACCACGATGATGATACCGGTGGTCTTCAGCGTTTCGTCGCGCGACGGCCAGACGACCTTGCGCAACTCGAACTGCGACTCGGCGATGAAGCCGCGCAGCTTACGGCCAGGGACCGTGAATGCACCGATCGCCAGGGCGGCGGCGACGGCGACAATAACGCCGATGACGCGCGCGAAAGACGGCACGTTCGGATTATCGCTGAAATAGTAGAAACCGACGATGCCGGCGATGAGCACGATGGAAGCAAGCGCTAGCTTGCCGATGTCGGCCGGGCCCATACCCTTGGCTTGTTCTGCCTTCGTGTTCATGCGCGCTCAAGAATGGCACGCCAGGAGGGACTCGAACCCCCAACCTGCGGTTTTGGAGACCGCTGCTCTGCCAATTGAGCTACTGGCGTACAAATGAAACAGGTGAAACGCGGGGCAGGCAGTCAGTGACCAGCCTGCCTCGCGACCAGATGCCGACCCGAGGGTCGGCATCACTTTTTAGTCGTTGATCTTCGAGACGACGCCGGCGCCGACGGTGCGGCCACCCTCACGAATCGCGAAGCGCAGACCTTCGTCCATGRCAATCTTGAAGCCCAGCTCAACCGTGATCTTCACGTTGTCGCCCGGCATCACCATCTCGACGCCTTCCGGCAAGCTGATCGAACCGGTCACGTCCGTGGTACGGAAGTAGAACTGCGGACGATAGTTGCTGAAGAACGGCGTGTGACGGCCACCCTCGTCCTTCGACAGGATGTACACCTCGCCTTCGAACTTGGCGTGCGGCGTCACCGACTTCGGAGCAGCCAGGACCTGGCCACGCTCGACGTCTTCACGCTTCAGACCGCGGACCAGCACGCCGACGTTGTCGCCGGCCTGACCCTGGTCGAGCAGCTTGCGGAACATTTCCACGCCCGTGACGGTCGTCTGCTGGGTGTCCTTCAGGCCAACCACTTCGGCCGCATCACCCACCTTGACGATACCGCGCTCGACGCGACCGGTCAGCACCGTACCGCGACCCGAGATCGAGAAC
>NZ_JBFUAT010000059.1:0-15159 GCF_056406135.1 Luteibacter sp. P1_D3
GTCTGCGAGCGCGGTGCCAGCTTCGGCTACAACAACCTGGTGTCCGACATGCGTTCGCTCGCGGTGATGCGTGAGACGAATTGCCCGGTCGTCTTCGATGCCACCCACTCGGTGCAGTTGCCGGGCGGGCAGGGCACCAGCTCCGGTGGCCAGCGCGAGTTCGTGCCGGTGCTGGCGCGTGCCGCGGTCGCGGTGGGCGTCTCCGGCCTGTTCGCCGAGACCCATCCGGACCCGTCCAAGGCCCTCAGCGATGGCCCGAACGCCTGGCCGCTCGACCAGATGGAAGAGCTGCTCGAGACCCTCATGGAGCTCGATGGCGCCGTGAAGCGTCGCGGATTCAAGAACCACGCTTGATCGTTCCTCCGGAACGGTATGATTGACGGTATAGCGGGACCGCAACGGTCCCGGGGAGACGGGCTGGATGGTCGAGGACAACGGGATCCATGTCGCGGGCGAACCGCGCCAGCGTGCGGCGCGCCTGCCGCAGTCGGGTCACGGCATCGCCTCGTTCGTCATTGCCCTGGTCTCCGGGCTCGTCGTTCTTGCCGGCATCGGCTTCGCCGCGCTGATGGTCGCCTCGGGCGATCCCGAGCAGCACATGGACGTGTTCGGCCTCGTCGGCCTCGTGCTCTGCGCCTTTCGCATCCTTGCCCTCGTCGGCCTCGTACTGGGCATCGTTGCCCTGCGCAGGCAGGACCGCCGCCGCACGTTCGGCGCGATCGGGCTGGGACTCAATGCTTTCATCCTGATCGGTACCGCGGGGCTCGCGTTCCTCGGTACTTTCTTTCGTCATTCCAACTCGTAACGGGAAGCGCATGACCACCGATATCACCAAGATCCACGCCCGCGAAATCCTCGATTCCCGCGGCAACCCGACCCTCGAAGCCGAGATCACCCTGGCCGACGGTTCCTTTGGCCGTGCGGCCGTGCCGAGCGGTGCCTCCACCGGCACGCGCGAAGCCGTCGAGCTGCGCGATGGCGACAAGAAGCGCTACGACGGCAAGGGCGTGACCAAGGCCGTCGGCAACGTCAACACCACGATCGCCAAGGCGCTCGCCGGGTTCGACGCCGCCGACCAGAAGGGCCTCGATGCGAAGCTCATCGCCCTGGACGGCACCGACAACAAGGGCAACCTGGGCGCCAACGCGCTGCTCGGTGTTTCCATGGCGGCGGCGCACGCCGTGGCCGCGTCGAAGAAGCAGGCCCTGTGGCAGTACCTGATGGTCGACGGCGGCGGCACGCTGCCGGTGCCGATGATGAACATCATCAACGGCGGTGCGCACGCGGACAACAACGTCGACGTGCAGGAGTTCATGGTGCTGCCGGTCGGCGCGCCTAACTTCGCCGAAGCGCTGCGCTACGGTGCGGAGATCTTCCACGCGCTGAAGTCGGTGCTGAAGGGTCGCGGCCTGAACACCTCGGTGGGCGATGAAGGCGGTTTCGCGCCGAACCTCAAGTCCAACGTCGAAGCACTCGATACGATTCTCGAAGCCGTCAACAAGGCCGGTTACAAGGTCGGTAGCGACATCCTGCTCGGCCTCGACGTGGCCAGCTCGGAGTTCTTCAAGGACGGCAAGTACGACCTCGAAGGCGAAGGCAAGGTGTTCACGCCGGAGCAGTGGGTCGACACGCTGGCCTCGTGGTCGAAGCAGTACCCCATCGTCACCATCGAAGACGGCATGGCCGAAGGCGACTGGACTGGTTGGGCCCACCTGACCAAGGCCATCGGCGAAGGCATCCAGCTGGTCGGCGACGATCTCTTCGTCACCAACCCGAAGATCTTCCAGGAAGGCATCGACAAGAAGATCGCCAACGCCATCCTGATCAAGGTCAACCAGATCGGCACGCTGTCCGAGACGCTCGAAGCGATCGCCATGGCACACCGCGCGAAGTACGCAGCGATCGTGTCGCACCGTTCCGGCGAGACCGAAGACACCACGATCTCGGACATCGCCGTGGCGACCACCGCGACCCAGATCAAGACCGGTTCGCTGTGCCGCACCGATCGCGTGGCCAAGTACAACCAGCTGCTGCGTATCGAGGAAGCCCTCGGCGCGAAGGCACGCTATGCCGGCCGGGATGCGTTCCCGAGCCTGTCCAAGCTGCCCGGCTGAGTCGTGCCTTGAGCAACGCGGCACTTCTGCGCTGGATCGGCCTGATCCTCGTCATCGTCCTCATCGCGCTGCAGCTGAAGCTGTGGGTCGGCGGTGGGGGCATGGCCGAGGTCGATTCGCTGCGCGCGTCGGTGCAGAAACAGACCGAGGAAAACGCCGCGCTGCTCAAACGCAACCAGGCACTTGCCGCGGACGTGGAAGATCTCAAGCACGGCGAGCAGGCCACTGAAGCGCGCGCGCGCCAGGAGCTGGGCCTGATCAAGCCAAACGAGACCTTCTACCAGATCGTCGAGCCGGGGGCAGCGACCAGTGCGCCGCCGCCCCCGCCGCCCGTCGGTCCCGGCACCCAGTGATGGATGCCCTGTGGTGCGTGGTTCCGGCCGCCGGCAGAGGCGTCCGGGCGGGTGGCGATCGGCCGAAGCAGTACCAGTCCCTGGCCGGTCGGCCTTTACTCGATCACACGCTGGAACGCCTGGCGGCGCATCCGCGCATTGCCGGGCTGGTCGTCGTCATTGCGGCGGACGACCCCCATTTTTCTGCCGTCGAGTCGATCGGCGGCAAACCCCTCATCGCCGCGATCGGCGGTGGTGAGCGTAGCGATTCCGTCCTGGCCGGCGTACTCGCCTTGCCGGCTTCCGTGGCACCGGAGCATTTCGTGCTGGTCCACGATGCCGCGCGGCCTTGTGTTCGCGCCGACGACATCACCCGCCTGATCGATCTGGCGGGCACGGGCGAGGGCGGCCTGCTCGGGGCCCCCCTGCGCGACACCCTCAAGCGGGCGGACGCGGACTGTCACAGCACCGCCACCGAACCGCGCGAGGGTCGTTGGCGGGCCTTCACCCCGCAGATGTTCCGCCGGGGCGCGCTGGCGCGTGCACTCGCCCTTGCCGCCGCGGACGGTATCGTCGTCAGCGACGAGGCCATGGCGATGGAGCGCACGGGCGTGATGCCGTTGCTGGTCGAGGGTTCAGAAGACAACATCAAGGTGACCACGCCGGCGGATTTCGCGCTGGCGGAGTTCCTGCTCGGGAGAACACGTTAATGCGTATCGGACAGGGATTCGATGTCCACGCCTTCGGTGAAGGCGATCACGTGATGCTCGGCGGTGTGCGCGTCGCGCATGCGCAGGGCGTGCTTGCGCATTCGGATGGCGATGTCGTGCTGCACGCCTTGTGCGACGCCTTGCTCGGCGCATTGGCGCTGGGCGATATCGGCAGGCATTTTCCGCCGTCGGACGAGAAGTGGCGCGGTGCGGACAGTCGCAGCTTCGTGCGCGCCGTCGGGGGCATGCTTGCCGAGCGGGGCTATGCTCTCGGCAACGCCGATATCACGGTGATCTGCGAGGCGCCGAAGGTCGGTCCGCATGCGCAAGCGATGCGCGAAGTGATCGCCGCCGATCTCGGTGTCGACATCGACTGCATCAGCATCAAGGCGACCACGACGGAAACCCTCGGGTTCACCGGTCGCCGCGAGGGCATTGCCGCCCTGGCGACGGTGCTGGTCCAGCGATCATGAGCGAGAGCGAGTCACGAGCCGCCACGCCGCGTCTGCACGACCGGCTGGAGGCGATTACCGATCTCCTGCGCCGTCGTGAAGGCTTGCTTGCCTTCGCCGGCGCGGCGCCGGATCGGGATGACTCGCCCCTGGGTGCGGCCGATGCGGAACTGCAGACCCTGCTCGACGGCCTCCATCCGGCTGATCTTGCCGACGTCTTCGAATCCCTGCCGCTCGAAGACCGACTCGCGGTCTGGCAGCTGATTCGCAGCGACCGTGACGGCGACATCCTGCTCGAAGTCTCCGACTCGGTGCGCGAATCGCTTATCGCGGACATGGACGATCGCGAGATCCTCGCTGCCGTCGAACCGCTCGACGCGGATGAACTCGCCGACCTGGTCGACGACCTGCCGACCGAAGTGCTGCCCGAACTCATGGCCAGCCTCGATGCGCAGGATCGCGAGCGCGTGCAGGCCGCCATGTCCTACGAGGACGACCAGGTCGGCGCGTTGATGGACTTCGACATGGTCACCATCCGCGAGGACATCAGCCTCGAAGTGGTGCTTCGCTATCTTCGGCGGTTCGACGAACTGCCTGCGCAGACCGACAAGCTCTTCGTGGTCAACGCCGACAGCGTGCTGACCGGTGTGTTGCCGTTGCATTGGTTGCTGGTGAATTCGCCGGACAAGATGGTCCGCGAGATCATGGCGCCGGACGTGAACACGTTCCGCCCCGAAGACGATGCCTACGATGTAGCGCAGGCTTTCGAGCGCTACGACCTGGTGACTGCGCCGGTCGTCGATGCCGGCATGCGCCTGATTGGCCGCATCGCCGTCGACGCGATGCTCGACTTCATTCGCGAAGAGAGCGAGACCGAGGCGCTGTCGCGTGGCGGCCTGCGCGAGGAGGAAGATATCTTCGCCTCCGTCTGGAAGTCCGTGCGCAATCGCTGGGCATGGCTGGCGATCAATCTCGTCACCGCCTTCGTGGCGTCGCGCGTGATCGGCCTGTTCGAGCATTCCATCGAGAAACTGGTGGCGCTCGCCGCCTTGATGCCCATCGTCGCCGGCATCGGCGGCAATTCGGGTAACCAGACCATCACCATGATCGTTCGCGCCATGGCGCTGGAGCAGGTGGGTACCTCGCAGGTGCGCCGCCTGTGGCGCAAGGAACTGGGTGTTTCCCTGTTCAACGGTGTGGTCTGGGGCGGTGCCATCGGCATCGCCGCATGGCTGCTCTACGGTAATCCGGCGCTTGGCCTGGTCATGACGGCCGCCATGACACTGAATCTCCTGCTCGCCGCCTTCATGGGCGTCGGCATTCCCATGCTGATGGTCAAGCTAGGCCGCGATCCCGCGCTGGGCTCCAGCGTGCTCATCACCGCCGTGACCGATAGCGGCGGTTTCTTCATTTTCCTGGGGCTGGCGACGATTTTCCTGCTCTAGAAGGCTGCGACACATGACAGATAACGAACTTCCCTTCGCCTTCGGCGCCCCGCCGCTGCGCGGCCGCCTGCGCTCCGCGCCCGAGGATTTCTTCGTTGAGGAGATCCTTGGCTATGAAGCCGATGGCACCGGCGAGCATGCGTTTCTCCTGGTGGAGAAGCGCGGCACGAACACGGATTGGGCCGCGCGCGAACTGGCCAAGTTCGCCGGTATCCAGCCGATGAATGTCGGCTACGCCGGCATGAAAGACCGTCACGCGGTGACCCGCCAGGTGTTCACCGTGCATCTTCCAGGCAAGGCCGATCCGGACTGGTCGGCGCTGGTGTCCGACGAGATCAAGGTGATTTCCGCCGCCCGCCATTCGCGCAAGATCAAGCGTGGCGCGCTGCGCGGAAATCGCTTCGTGCTGGTGCTGCGGGAGATCGAAGGCGATCGCGCCGCCGCTGACGAGCGCCTTGCCGCCATCGCCAAGCGCGGCGTGCCGAATTATTTCGGCGAGCAACGATTCGGTCTCGGCGGCAACAACGTGGCGCAGGCGAAGCAGATGTTCGGTGGCCGCCGCGTCGATCGTGACAAGCGCTCGATCCTGCTTTCGGCGGCACGCTCGCACATTTTCAACGGCGTGCTGGCGGAGCGCGTCGGGGCAGGGCAGTGGGATACGCCGATGGATGGCGAGATCTGGTCGCTGGAAGGCTCGCGCTCCTGGTTCGGCCCCGAGGCGTTCAACGATGTGTTGGCCGAGCGCCTCGCGCGTTTCGATATCCATCCATCGGGCCCGTTGTGGGGTGACGGCGAACCGCCGTCCGCCGATGCAGTCGGCGAGCTGGAACGCGCCGTCGCGGCACGCGACGAAGATCTGGCGACGGGCTTGGCTGGCGCGCGCATGGATCAGGAGCGCCGGGCGCTGCGGATGCTGCCGCGCGATCTTGCCTGGCGCTGGCTGGAGGACGGGGCGCTCGAGGTTTCGTTCGGCCTGCCAGCCGGGGCGTATGCGACAACGGTGCTACGCGAAGTCGCCGCCACCCTGTAGCGCTTTAGGTAGGAGCCGATTCATCGGCGATCGGTTGCTCGCGGCAGCCTTGCCCGCTGCCGCGGGATCGCCGATGAATCGGCTCCTACCGGTAGCTATTAGCCTTTGAGCAGGACAACGACGGCGCCGGTGCCGCCTTGCATCGGGCGGGCCGAGGCGAAGGYCACCACGTCGTCCCGTCGCCGCAGCAGCCGATCGGTCAGACCCTTCAGCACCGGTCCGGCCGCCTTCGACCGCAATCCCTTGCCATGGATGATCCGCACGCAGCGAATGCCGTCGTGGCGGCACTCGGCGAGGAACTCGGCAATCGTCATCTGTGCCGCGGCGGCGTTCATCTGGTGCAGGTCCACGTCCGCCTGGATGCTGAACTGGCCGCGCTTGAGTTGTTTCAGCAGCTTCGGTGGGTAGCCGTCGCGCAGGTAGGACAGTTCCTCGCCCACCTCGAGATCGGCCGGGTCGTAGTCGAACAGGAGCGATTCCGCCGGCACGGCGGCCTCGTCGGCATCGCGCATGTGGGGATACGGCTCGGGGCGCGGGCGCTCGGGTAGCGACTCGACCGGCGCCATGGGCCGCACGTCGCCAATCGCCTCGCGAAAGAGGCGGCTGTCATCGTCGTGCAAGGGAGGCGTGCGGCGCTTCATTGCCCTCATCCTAGCTGCGTTTCGTGAATCCCGCTGCCCGGTCCGGTAGACTTGGACCGGTCGGGCGGCCTTGTCGATATAGGGCCGCCACACCCGATTTTCGATCTGGATCAGCATGCAAGTTCTGGTTAGCAACGACGACGGCGTAGAGGCTCCGGGCATCCGGATCCTCGCCGGGCGTCTGGCCGAGTTCGGCACGGTGACCGTCGTCGCTCCCGACCGCGATCGCTCCGGTGCGAGCAATTCGCTCACCCTCGATGCCCCCATCCGTGCGCATCGCATGGAGAACGGGTTCTATCGCGTGTCGGGCACGCCGACGGACTGTGTCCATCTGGCCCTGGCCGGCATGCTCGATCACGAGACCGACATCGTTGTGTCGGGCATCAACAACGTCGCCAACCTGGGTGACGACGTCATCTACTCGGGCACCGTCTCGGCGGCCATGGAAGGGCGCTTCCTCGGCCTTCCCGCGATCGCCGTTTCCCTGGTGACGAAAGAGGGCTCCGGCCGCCATTTCGATGCTGCCGCCACCGCAGTGCTCATGATCATGCGTCGGTTGATCGTGGATCCGCTGCCGGCGGACACCATCCTCAACGTCAACGTGCCCGATCTTCCCTGGGAAGAGATCCGCGGCTTCGAGGTCACCCGGCTGGGCAAGCGTCATCGCGCGGCGCCCGCCATCCGGACGGAAGATCCGCGCGGCCGCACCATGTGGTGGATCGGTCCGCCGGGCGACATCGACGATGCCGGTCCGGGTACCGATTTCAACGCGGTCAGCCGCGGCTTCGTGTCGGTCACGCCGATCCACACCGATCTCACCCGTTTCCAGGCGCTGGAGAAAGTCAGCAGCTGGATGCTTCCGCTGTCGTCGGCGATGGGTAACGAGGAGGCGGCCTGACGTGGTGAACCTGCATGCCTTGCCTGCTTCGGCCCTGCGCGGTGAGGGGATGACCTCGCAACGCGCGCGCGACCGCCTGGTCGCCAAGCTGGTCGAGGAAGGTATCCGCGACGAGCGGGTGCTCGAAGTCATCCGGCAACTGCCGCGACATCACTTCATCGACCAGGCGCTGCATTCGCGTGCCTACGAGAATACGGCGCTTCCCATCGGCCATGGCCAGACCATTTCCCAGCCCTGGATCGTCGCCCGCATGACCGAGGCGCTGATCGAGCATGGCGTGCCCGAGCGCGTGCTCGAAATCGGCACGGGGTCGGGTTACCAGGCCGCGGTGCTCGCCGGGATCGTGACCACGGTGTACACGGTCGAACGGATCGAAGAGCTGCTGCGCCAGGCACGCCGCCGGTTTCGGCAGCTAGGCATCGAGAACCTCCGCTCGCGGCACGATGACGGCAAGCTGGGTTGGGAGTCGGACGCGCCTTTCGACGCCATCATCCTCACCGCTGCCGGCGACCGCGTGCCGCTGAAGTTGCTCGATCAACTCAAGCCGGGTGGTGTGCTGGTGGCGCCGGTCGGCAGCCCGAGCCAGCAGGTGTTGCTGCGTCTGCGCAAGGGCGAGAACGGCGAGGTCTTACGGGAAGAACTGGGTGCGGTGAGTTTCGTGCCCTTGCTCGGCGGCATCGGTTGATGCGCCACCACAACAGGGAAAACCGCTGAATGCGGATGTTTGCTTCGCTTTACGAGCGCGCCATCGTCTGGGCGCGTCATCGTCACGCGGTCCGCTATCTCGCGGGCCTGTCCTTCGTCGAAGCGTTCATCTTCCCGATCATGCCGGAAGTGATGCTCGCGCCCATGATGCTGGCCGAGCCACGCAAGGCGTTCCGCTACGCGAACTGGAGCTTGCTGTTTTCGCTGGCGGGTTCGCTGGTCGGCTACATGCTCGGCCACTACGCCTACGAGGCCCTGAAGCCGCTGCTCGAATCGATGCATCTGCTTGCGCCGATCGAGAAGGGCGTGGCGAGTCTGCGGGAGGACATGGCCGCGCATGCGCTGGCCCTCTACGTCGCCCTGGCCATGGCCGCCTTGCAGCCCGTGGTGCCGATGAAGTTCGTGACCTGGGCCTCCGGCATCATCGGCGTGCCCCTGCTGCCGTTCCTGCTTTGCATGCTGATCGGGCGTGGCAAGCGGGTCTGGCTGCTGGCCTTGCTCGTACGCCTGTTCGGTGAACGCGCTGAACGGATCCTGCGTAAACACATAGAGTGGATAGGTTGGGCTGCTATCGTTGCAGTCGTCCTTCTGGCCGTGTGGTGGTTCCTGTTGCGATGAGTGCCCGTGAAAGGAAATCCGCGATGCTCATGATCCGTCCGCTCGCCCTGGCGGGCGTGCTGTCGGCTGCCGTGGTCCTGGCCGGCTGCGATGTCACGCGCAGTTCCGTCATCGTCACGCGAAGCCCGGGCAGCTACACGCCGACTCATGAGGCGACGCCACCTCCGGCGCCGCCCGGTGGCAGTTACCGGGTCATGAAGGGCGACACGCTCTATAGCATCGCCTTCCGCAACAAAGTGGATTTCCGTGATCTCGCCAGCTGGAACGGCATCGCCACGCCGTACACCATCTGGCCGGGCCAGGACCTGCGGCTCGCGCCGCCGGGGCATGACGCCAAGTCGGCACCGTCGCACGCTGCACCGGTCGTCGTGGCTGCCACACCGCCGCCCGCCGGTACGCCGCCGCCCGCCGGTAGTGCGCCGCATGGCACACCGCCGCCGGCCCAGCCGGCGCAGCCCGCTTTCCAGAGCGTGACGGATGCGGACGTCGCTCCACCGGCCGTTCCAGCCTCCGCTGTCCCGGCCCCAGCGACGACGACGAACACGCCGGTCGTCGTGGCCGGCAAGCCTGCCGAGTCGGTCGTTCCCGTTGCCGTTCCGGTGCCCCCGAGCGCGCCGAACGCCCCCGCCGCGGTCCCTGCGCCCGTGGAGAATCCGCCGGCAGCGACGCCCATCGTTACCAGTGGCGCATCGCGTAGCGCCGGCGGTATCGCCTGGCGCTGGCCGGCCGACGGCACGATGTTGAAGAAGTTCTCATCCGCCGACGCCATTCCCGGCATCGAAATCGGCGGCAAGTCCGGTGACCCGGTGCGCTCGGCGGCCGATGGCGTGGTCGTGTACAGCGGCAACGGCCTGGTCGGCTACGGCGAGCTGGTCATCATCAAGCACAGCGACAGCTTCCTCTCCGCCTACGGCCACAACCGCAAACGACTGGTCAAGGAAGGCGAGAAGGTGAAGGCCGGGCAGGCCGTGGCTGAAATGGGGTCCAGTGGTGCAACGCGCGACGAACTCCAGTTCCAGATCCGCCGCGACGGCAACCCCGTCGACCCGCTGCAATACCTGCCGGCCCGGTAGGAGCCGATTCATCGGCGAATTTATAGATACATGTAGGAGCCGATTCATCGGCGAATGGCACACAACGCGCTGCGCAGCAGCGCTTCCTTCAAGGTTGCTGGCCTCAGCACCCATCGAAGCCAAAGTAAGAGCTCGCCGATGAATCGGCTCCTACCAGAGCATCTGCTGCCAACCGAAACGTCTATGGTCAGCTGGCGCGCTTGCTCCGCACTTCGAACGCCTGCAGGTGCGCAAAGGCCACCTCCAGCATCGGCGCCTTGAGGCCAGCGTCCCGCGCCCGGCGCAGCATGTCACCCACGATGTGATCGGCTTCGATACGCTGCCCCGACTCCAGGTCGCGCAGCATGGACGCCGTCAGCGGTGAGCCTTCCTGCGTCAGTGTTTTCCAGGCAAAGGCGCGGGCGTTGTCCGGCACGGCATGACCGGCTGCGCGCGCCACGGCCAGGCATTCCTCGTACATCTGCTCGGTGAGCAGACGGCCGTCGTTCGTGGCGACGATATCGCCGACGCTGGCGCGGAACAGGCAGGTCGCCCCGGCGAGGGTGGACAGGAACGAGAATTTGGCCCACAGATCGCGCTCGATATCGGTCGAGTGTGTGTGGTCGACGTTCGCCTTGGTGAAGGCTTCGGCGATGGCGATGCAACGGCCGTCATGTCCGGCGCCGTCTCGCTCGCCGAAGGTCACCGATGCCCCGTTGCCGAAGTGCAGGATCTCTCCCGCCGGGCCTTTCGCGGCGCTGATCACGCACATGCCGCCGATGATGCGGTCCGCACCGAAGCGTTTGTCGAGAGCCGGGTAATGGGCCAGCCCGTTGAGGATCGGCAGGATCGCCGTCGTCTCGCCGATGGCCGGGTCGATCGCCTCGATGGCCGAGTGCAGGTCGTAGGCCTTGCAGGAAAGCAGGACGAGATCGAACGTGCCCGCCGCGGCGACCGTGTCGGCGGTGACGTGCTTCACCGTCAGGGTGGCGTCGCCGAACGGGCTCTTGATGACCAGTCCCTTCGCATCCAGCGCCGCTGCCCGATCCGGTCGGACCAGGAAGGTCACGTCCGCGCCTTCCTGGCTCAGGCGGCCGCCGAAGTAACCGCCGGTGCCACCGGCACCGAGAACGAGGATGCGCATCGGAGAGTTATCCCTGGGGCAGGATGAAGGCCGCCAGGACCCTGCGGCCCTCGCCGGCCAGGAGACTATAGGTACGCGCGGCCGAGCCGTTGGTCATCGCCTCGACGCCGATGCCCTGGCGCAGGAAGCCGGCCATGACTTCGGCGGGCGGAAAGACCTGGCGCTCCCCGGTCCCGATGATGACCAGCTCCGGCTTGAGCTCGGCGATCAGGGCGACATCGGACAGGGTGAGCTGCTTCGCGTCCGTCACCGGCCAGTCCTCGACGACCTTTTCAGGGGTCAGCAGGAGGCTCTTGTGAAAGTCGCGATCGACGATGGTGACCGTGTTCGCGCCCACCCGGCGCACGAAGAGGTACTCGCCAGGGTGCTCGAACGAGAGGTCCATGGCGGGTTACCGGGGCAGGGCGAGCTTCGGGTCCTGCTCGTTCCGGCGGAACAGGACGACGATATGGCCGATTTCCTGGACCTTTTCGGAGCCGGTCTGGCTGGTCAGGAAGTCGATCTGGGCCTGGCGCTCGTCCTTGTCGCCTCCGGAGAGCTTGACCTTGACCAGCTCATGGATATCCAGGGCCTGGGCGAGCTCCTTGGCCACGGCCTCGGTGGCACCCTTGTTGCCCAGCAGGACGACCGGCTTGAGATCGTGGGCCATGCTGCGGAGATAGCGGGACTGTGTAGGGGAAAGCGACATTGCGTTCAGGTTCGATGTGCGGCTGACAGGCGTCAAAGGGTATCATGCAAGGCCCGCTCCTTATTAAGACTCCGGTCTAAAGCCATGGCACGCAGCAAGACCAGCTCCCAGTGGCTGAAAGAGCACTTCGACGATCCCTACGTCAAAAGGGCTCAGGCGGAAGGTGCGCGCTCGCGCGCCATCTACAAGCTCGAAGAGCTGATCGAGCGCGATCGCCTTATCAAGCCGGGCATGACCATCGTCGACCTCGGCGCCGCCCCGGGCGGCTGGTCCCAGCTGGCCCGTCGCCGTCTGGGCGACACCGGCAAGGTGATCGCCATGGACATCCTGCCCATGGCCAGCCTGGCCGGGGTGGAGTTCATGCAGGGCGATTTCCGCGAAGAAGCCGTCCTCCGTGAGCTGGAAGCCATGCTCGGCGGCCAGAAGGTCGATCTTGTCCTCTCGGACATGGCCCCCAATATGTCAGGTGTGGCACTGGCCGATCAGATCCGTGCGATGGACCTTTGTGACCTGGCTCGCCAGTTCAGCCTCGACTGGCTCAAGCCAGGCGGGTCGTTCCTGGTAAAACTGTTCCAGGGCGTAGGGTTCGACGATTACCTTAAGAACTTGCGTGCTGACTTCAGTCGCGTGACGATGCGTAAACCGAAAGCCTCCCGCGCACGTTCGGCGGAGGTGTATGCACTGGCGACCGGCCTCAAGTCGGCGTCCCGGTAACCTGGCGAGAACACCGCATGAATGAGATGGCAAAAAATCTGTTGCTCTGGCTGGTCATCGCGGTGGTCCTCCTTACCGTGTTCCAGACATTCAATCCCCACAGCGGCTCGTCGCAGGACATGTCGTATACGACGTTCGCCCAGAACGTCGATAACGGCAATGTCGCCAGCGGCACGATCACCTCCACGGCGCCGCCGACGATCACTGGCAAGCTGAAGGATGGCGGTGCCTATCGCACGGTCGTCCCGGTGGTTGGCATGTCCAGCAGCGACTTGGTCAAGCAGATGCGCGACAAGGGTGTCGAGCTGCGCCAGGAGCCAGCCGATAACGGCTTCTCCCTGCTCGGCCTGCTGTTCAACTGGCTGCCAATCATCATCTTCGTCGCCGTGCTGATCTGGTTCATGCGCCAGATGCAGGCCGGTTCCGGTGGCCGTGGCGCCATGAGCTTCGGCCGCTCGCGCGCCAAGCTGCAAGGCGAGGACCAGGTCAAGGTCAACTTCACCGACGTCGCCGGTTGTGACGAGGCGAAGGAAGAGGTCGGCGAACTCGTCGAGTTCCTCCGCGATCCGGGCAAATTCCAGAAGCTCGGCGGCAAGATTCCCCGCGGCGTGCTGATGGTGGGTCCGCCGGGTACCGGTAAGACCCTGCTCGCCAAGGCGATCGCCGGCGAAGCCAAGGTGCCGTTCTTCTCGATTTCCGGTTCGGACTTCGTTGAAATGTTCGTCGGCGTCGGCGCGAGCCGCGTGCGCGACATGTTCGAGCAGGCCAAGAAGCACGCTCCCTGCATCATCTTCATCGACGAGATCGACGCCGTCGGTCGCCATCGCGGCGCCGGCATGGGCGGCGGTCACGACGAGCGCGAGCAGACCCTGAACCAGCTGCTGGTCGAAATGGACGGCTTCGAAGGCACCGAGGGCATCATCGTCATCGCTGCCACGAACCGCCCCGACGTGCTCGATCCGGCCCTGCTGCGTCCGGGTCGCTTCGATCGCCAGGTCGTCGTCGGCCTGCCGGACGTCAAGGGCCGCGACCAGATCCTCAAGGTGCACATGCGCAAGGTGCCGACCGCGGCCGACGTCGAGCCGATGGTCATCGCGCGTGGCACACCGGGCTTCTCGGGTGCGGATCTCGCCAACCTCGTCAACGAGGCGGCCCTGTTCGCCGCGCGTGAGAACGCTCGCGAAGTGCGCATGAGCCACCTGGACCGTGCACGCGACAAGATCCTCATGGGCTCGGAGCGTCGCTCCATGGCCATGAACGACGAAGAGAAGAAACTCACCGCGTATCACGAGGCAGGCCACGCGATCATCGGTCGCCTGGTGCCCGAGCACGATCCGGTCTACAAGGTCACGATCATCCCGCGCGGTCGCGCGCTGGGCGTCACCATGTACCTGCCGGAAGGCGATCGTTACAGCATGAACAAAGTGGCGATCGAATCGCAGCTCTGCTCGCTGTACGGCGGCCGTGTTGCCGAGGAACTCATCTTCGGTCACGACAAGGTCACCACCGGCGCGTCGAACGATATCGAGCGTGCGACCAAGATGGCGCGCAACATGGCGACGAAGTGGGGCCTGTCCGACGAACTCGGTCCGGTCACCTACGGCGAGGAAGAGGACGAGGTCTTCATCGGTCGCTCCGTCACGCAGCACAAGAGCGTCTCCAATGAGACCGCACGTAAGATCGACGAAGTGGTGCGCACCATCCTTGATCGCGCTTACGCGCGCAGCAAGGAGCTGCTGACCACGAACATCGACAAGCTGCACATCATGGCCGAGACGCTGCTGCAGTACGAAACGATCGACGCGCGCCAGATCGACGACATCATGAACGGTCGCGAGCCCGGTCCGCCGATCGACTGGACCAAGCCTGGTTCGCCGCCTCCGCCGCCCCCGCGCGGTGACGCTGGCTCGGCCCCGGATAAGGTCGGCAAGCCCGCTACGCAGCTGTAAGAAGAGAAGGGCGGCCACCAGGCCGCCCTTCTTCGTTAGGCAAAGTGCAAATGTAGGAGCCGATTCATCGGCGAAACGGAACTGTGGGAGCCGATTCATCGGCGAAAAGCGTGTTCGCGAAAATTCAACTCAGCACGCCCAGACGCCTGATTACCCCACTTGTTACCAATTCGAGAAAAAAACTTTCAGAAAAGTGTTGACGCCCACGCTCGATATCTGAATAATTCCGCTTCTCGACACGGCGCCAACGCTTCACAGCGGCAGGCAACGAGTCAAAGGTTTAAAGTGTGCGCCCGTAGCTCAGTTGGATAGAGTACCAGGCTACGAACTTGGTGGTCGGGAGTTCGAATCTCTCCGGGCGCACCATCTTTAAAAGCGGTTGAAAGTGTGGTGTGTTCATGCGGATTGACGGGCTCGTGCTTGACCCGTAACATTTGAAGGCTTCACCAACACATCGGTGGATACTTTAAGTTTCGGGGTATAGCTCAGTCTGGTAGAGCGCCAGCTTTGGGAGCTGGATGTCGGGGGTTCGAATCCCTCTGCCCCGACCAGTTGGCGTTCTACGTACAGTGCCTGCGCCTGTAGCTCAACCGGATAGAGCATCGGCCTTCTAAGCCGACGGTTGCAGGTTCGATTCCTGTCGGGCGCGCCAGATGGTGTTTTATGG
>NZ_JBFUAT010000060.1:0-15073 GCF_056406135.1 Luteibacter sp. P1_D3
AGACCTTTTCGGCCACGTCCGTGAGGGCGTCCGACATGCGGTTGCTGATGATGACGTCGGCTTCCCGCTTGAACTGGGCGAGATCGTTGACGACCCTCGAATGGAAGAACTCCTCGGTATCCAGCACGGGCTCGTGAACGATCACTTCCACGCCCTTCGCCTTGATGCGCTTCATGATGCCCTGGATACTGGAAGAGCGAAAATTGTCCGAGCCGCTCTTCATGATCAGGCGATAGATACCGACCACCTTAGGCTTCCGGCGAAGAATGTCCGCAGCAATGAAGTCCTTGCGCGTCGTGTTCGATTCGACGATGGCCTTGATCAGGGTCTGTGGGACGCTCTGGTAGTTGGCCAGGAGCTGCTTGGTGTCCTTTGGCAGGCAGTAGCCGCCATAGCCAAACGACGGGTTGTTGTAGCCACCGCCGATGCGTGGATCCAGGCTGATCCCCTCGATAATGTGACGGCTGTCCAGCCCATGGGTGACCGCGTAGGTGTCGAGCTCGTTGAAATACGACACGCGCATGGCCAGGTAGGTGTTGGCGAACAGCTTGATCGCTTCGGCCTCCGTCGAGTCGGTGAACAGGACGGGTACGTCCGCTTTTTCGGCGCCCGCTTTCAGCAGGCCAGCGAAAACCTTGGCGGCAGGCGAGTGATCGCCAACGATAATGCGCGAGGGGTGCAAATTGTCATAAAGGGCCTTGCCCTCGCGCAAAAACTCGGGCGAGAAGATGATGTTGTCTATGCCGAACTTCTCGCGAAGCTTCTGGGTGTAGCCCACGGGAATGGTCGACTTGATAACCATCGTCGCTTGCGGATTGAATGTCAGCACCTGCCCCACAACCGCCTCGATCGAACCGGTGTTGAAGTAATTGGTGTCCGGGTCGTAGTCGGTCGGTGTCGCGATAATCACGAACGAGGCGCCTTCGTAGGCATCCTTCGGATCGAGGGTCGCGCGGAAATTCAGCCCATCGCCCGCCAGCGCCGCCTCGAGTTCGGCATCGACGATCGGGGACCGCCTCTGGTTGAGCATGTCGACTTTGCTGGCCACGATGTCCAGGGCCACGACTTCGTTGGCCCTGGAGAGCAGGACGCCGTTCGAAAGGCCGACATATCCTGTGCCGACAACGGCAATCTTCATAGTCATGTTCATTCCATCTTGTTTAGTGACGCGGCAGCTTCGCGGTTCCACGGAACGGACAATGGCGGTACCCCGATGTCATGGGACCAGAACATACCTTCCTGGACGATCGAAAACTGCAGTTGCTGGTCCTCGCCATCCGGCGTGGGTGCGATGATTGTGACCGACTTGGCCTGACCCGGCGCCAACGCGGGCAGGACGCGGCGTTCATCCCACCCCTTGTGGAGGTCCGCTTGTGGACCCGCGACCCGCCAGGAGAGCGATAACGCCGGGATCGATGCCCCACGCAGCGACGTGGCGTCGTTGCCATTGGCAACGAGYAGGCGTACCTCCCACGCGCCGTCGGGACGCTGCTGCGCACCCTGATACGACAGATGGACATGACGTACATCATCCTCGGAGTAGCGCTCACTCGCCACTTTCAGGGGCGAAACACTTCGCCAGTAATCCGCCCGTTGGGCGCCGAAGAACGGCAGGTCACCACGCCAATAGGCACTCATGGCCATGAGGGTTACCAGGCAGCACAGCCCGACGAGAATCACGCAGATACGGCGTGCCGACGTACTCAGGGACATCAGGCCGTCCGCGAGGACGATCATTCCGAAAGGCGCCAGCTCGACGAATCCTCGATGGCCAAATCCGGCACCGAGATGCCATGCATGCCACGAGCCGTACAGGAGCGTGAATGTCGCGACCAGGGCAAGGAAGACTTGGCTGGTTGGCTTTCGCCATTGCGCAATGGCGAACAATACGCTGATCAGGAACACCGGGTAGTAGCTAAACAGGCCTCGCTCATAGGAGACCAGCACGTCCAGCGAGTGGCCAGCGAACGAGGGGAACCCTTCGGCGCCATAGCTGGATAACGAGGCCTCACCGGTGACATAACGACCATAGGCTAACAGCAGCGAAGCCGCGATACCCGTTCCGAGGAACCAGGCAAGGGGGACCCTCCAGCGATCTTCGCCGGTCGCCTGCCGAACGAACACGTAGACCACGGCCAGGCTCAACGCGGCATTGGTCTGCCGGACGGTGTACAGCCATGCGACGACCAGGCCGAAAGCGACAAGGCGTCGCCGGGAAATCGTCTGCCTTCCGTAAATCATCCACATCAAAGCCGTCGCACCGAAGGCACTGTAAACGTGACTGAATGAGGCATCGTAGGTGGAATAGTGAAACAACCCCGTACCGAAAACGAACGCCGCCACCGCAATCAGCGTCGTGGTAGCGGGAATGCCTCGTCGCGTTAGCAGGACACAGGCGAAAGCCGTCGTTGCGAACAGTAAGACGGAGCCGCCCCACAGCACGACACGATTTTCGCCAACCGAGAAGCCGGTCTCGTTGGGGTGTTCGGCGAGAACCGGCCAAGAGAAGACGAGCTGGAGGGAACCAACACCCGGCGGATACTTGTTCTTGCAGCGCATGCCGTCCGTACTTTCCCCAGAAAGCGCTGTAGCCGGAAGGAGCAGCGGCTTGTACCTGCAAAAGCTCAGGTCGCCGTTCGCGATTGCGTGTGCCCATGCGTGGTAACCGACGCCGTCGGACCGGATATCCGGCGCATTGTTGAAAGGACGCAGTGCGATGACGCCACCCAATAGGATGGCGAACAACAGCGCGGCAAGAAGCACGCCTGCACGGACCTGACGCACCGGCTCTTCACGCGTGGAATCTGAGTTCATCAAGAAGCCCCCCTGGCTACCCCTAAAACGGTTAAAACCTCATTTTTCCGCCGGCAAGCTGCCGAACGCTGTACGGAGACCGTAATCGTTCAGCCACGCGCGCCCTTCGAGGACGGCGCTGATCGCGAGTCGCCCTGTGTCACCTGGAGTTGCGGGTACCTGAAACGACACGATCCGCCTCTGTCCGGGGAGGATGGCGCCGTGACCGCCGATCTCGATGCGGGAAATCCATGCTGTCGGGTCAATCTGCTGCGTCTGACCGAGCTTCTGCCATGAAAGATGCAGCGCCTGAACCCTTGCACTCGACGTATTGAGGGCATAGGTCGATCCATTGAGGACCTCGACCTGGACGAGGAACTGGTTCGCCTCCCGCTGGATCGACTCGATCCGAAGGGAAATCTTGCTCGACAGCTCGAGTGGCATCTCCCGCCATGCGTCCGCCATCGAACAGGATGGGACGCCAGCGATCGCGACAGGACCCGAGGCCCCGGCAGGAAGGTGTCGCTTGAAGGTATCGGCAAAGAACCGCTTCGCGCCCTCGAGACGCGTCGCAGCCTGGACGCACGGATAGTCGTCGCTGTGCGGCTCGTATCCAGGCGCAAGGTTCCCGGAGTATCCGTTGAGCGTCGGCCTTCCCACCTCCTGGCCGACGATCATCCCGTCCAGTTCCGAAACGAAGAAGGGCGCATTCGGTCCACTAGGCACGAAGATGATCGCGTTGGACGGCAACGCCGATGGCAACTGCGCCACGATCTGCGAGGTGTGCGCCCGCGCCTGGGTGATATCAAGCTTGACCGTCTGCATGGCAACGGACTCAGCGACCATGAAACCTGACAGAAGTAGCCCTAAAACGCGCCATGAAACGCGCGCTTTGCGCAAAGCGTCGAGCGCCATCGCGACGAGTAGGGCAAGCGGCAACACCATAACGAGGCCGATCCGCGATACGGCGCGAATCGAATTCACGCCCGGCAGTTTTGCCAGGAGCATGTAGAGGGAATGCCCACCCACACTCAGCGTGAGCAACATGAGCAACAGGACCGAGATCGCGGCCATCCATCGCAAGCGCGATGTCGAACGGACGAGCCCTATGAGCGCAAGACCGAGAATGCCGATCCCGAAGAACATCTGGTGCTCGCCACGCATGGGAACGGAGAGATAGCGAGAGCTCAAGCCACCCCATATACCGGACTCGTCGGCCAGCAGATAGCTCTGGGGGCGGGGAAGCATCGTCGCGATCTCGTCGGGCACACGACGGAATCCGTACAGCTTGGCGTAGTGCAGGTACGGATACATCAGGCATACGAATGCGACGAACGCCAGCAGCAGCATGACGCCAGCGAAGACTAGCTGTCGTCGGACCGCGGGATCTCTCCACGAACGCCATTGATTGAACCAGCGGTGCGGACCGAACCCGTCAACCCGCCACTGGACCACGATCCAGGCGGCCAGGAACAACAACATGAAGTAGCCAAGGTAGATCGAAATGTAGAACTGCCCAACGACGGCCAGCGCCAGCCAGCCGATCCAACGCCAGCAGGCGGTTTCGCTGAATCGTTGCCAGCACAGCAGGCCTAACGGGACCAGGAAGCGATAGAGAAGCTGCGCATGACCGTGCTTTGCGATCACCGGCATGGGGAACGTGAACGCGAACGCTCCCACCGAACTCGCGAGCGGAGAGAACCGCAGCTTCCGCAGGACGCTATAGGAGACGAGGTAATTGACCGGGTATGCAGCTAGATACCAGAGGTCGAAGGCCTGGTATCGGTCCCAGCCGAGAGCCCTAAATATCGAATAGAGCCAGGCGGTCCCCCAATGATTGTCGGAGAACGTCAGGGCCCCGGGCATCGGGTAGAAGAACGGCGGGCTCAGGAGACTCCGGTCCTGCCCCGTCACCCAGCGGTAGAAGTGCTCAAGGACGATGTCGTTGAAACGGGCATCACCCATGTCCCCAGGCATGCACGTCAACTGGCAGGTGTGCGCGACGGGGATGAACCAGAATCCAAGCAAGAGAACCGTAAGCGGTAGCACCCATCGCCAGAGGCGTGCGGCGCCACTGGCGACGGACTCGGTGTCGGTGTCGGTGTCGGTGTCGAAAATGCTGCGCATGCGCGATTCCAGTCCCGTCAGTGGCAACGGTAATCCGTCGCCATGACACTATTGCGGAACGGATCCGTGAGTGCGTCCGTATATTGCCCCATCAACAAGCGATGAGTCGGCAGAAGGTTCTTCCGATAGAAACGACTGAAGGTTGCGAGACGCTCACCCCAGGGGGTCAGTTTCACGCAACCATTCTCGATCGTGATCGTGCCCGACTGGAGCTGCTCTGTGAGGCGGACTTCAACGAGGTGGTGCTCGCGCACGTACTCCTCGGTGAAGACGTCATGGAAGGCATCTTCCCGGATGCCGCCACCACGCTGCTCGAGCTTCTCAAGGATGTAGAAGGACAGCGAACGGTCGATGACCGTCGGCACGGAAATCGCAAACGCGTATCCCCCGAGCAGCCAGATGAAGCCGAGCTGGATAAGCTCGAGGCGAGAGAAATCGCGAAACCATCGCGCGAGCGAGAAGCCGGCCATGACGATGACCAGCGCGATGACCGCGTCGAGGATCGTGGCATAGAAGACCACGTTGACGTGGAAATTCCGCATGTGGATGTAATACGTCACCAACAGGACGATGACGAAGACAACCGACGCCAGCAGCGCGCGCACGTACTTGTTCATTTGAATACCAGGAGTTTGTTGGCGACGAAGCTGAAAGCCATCTGCATGCACGTGGCCAGGACGAAGCCGATGCGATAGTCGAAGCCCATTCGGTCGGTCCAGATGTACATGACCGTGGCATGCAACAGGGCGATGACGGCATACACGCCAAGGAACAGGGTCCCCTGCTTTACGACGCTGCCTTCCTGGCCCTTGAAGACGAAATACCGGCTGCCGAGAAAGGACACCGTGATGCCGAAGCATGCGGCAATGGCATTGGCCTCGCCCGCAAGCGGCACATGCAGGACTTCCAGACAGAAACGCAGCACGCTGAAATGGACCGCCGTGGCTACAAGTCCATTGATGATGTAGCGAACGACCTGCCCACTGAGCGCCTTTTTAGCGCTCGCGGGCATGAAGCACCTCGTCGATGAATTCACGGTAGCCGTCGCGCCCCAGGACACCACCGCTTCGCATCATTCCCGACAACATCAGGATGATCAGGGTGAGTGCTGCCGTCTGCAGGAAGACGAGCACAAGGATGCCGAATGCCAACGAGAACCAGCCAGGCGTTGCAAAGCCCAGGGTCTTCAGCAGCAGCGCGGTAATACCGCCGAGCACCGAGAGGCCTGCGACCAGCGTGCACGCAATACCCACGCGCACCAGAACGTCTTCCGCGAACACCATGAGCGCACGAAATCCGTGCAGCGCAAGGCCAACGAAATTCATCTTGCTCTTACCGGCGTAGCGCGGACCACGATCCAGCGCGCAACTCTGCACGCGAAGCTTTGAACCCAGGACACACGCGGCGACGTGGATCCACAACTCCTGCATGGACGCCAAGCGACGCACTGCGGGCATCTTGGCCGCCATGAAGTTGCCGAAGCTGATCTTGCGGCCGCTGAGAAGCGAAAACAACGTTTTGTAGACCACGTAGAACGCCTTGAACTTCACCGACTCCACGCGGCTCTTGCGCGCGCCGACGACGACGTCCACGTCCGGAGACGATAGACCGGCGACGAGTTCAGTGATGCTCTCGGGCGTATCTTCCCCGTCGGAATCCATCACGACAACGGTGACGTCGTCACCGAAGTTCTCCGCGACATAGCTCAGACCGATGGCGATGGCACGCTGATGGCCGACGTTACGACGCAGCTTGACCACCACCCCATCCAGGCCCGCGGCGGAAATGGCGGCGGGATCCACGGGCTGGCGCACGGAACCGTCGTCGACAGCGACGATGTAGGTGTCCGGTCCTTGCGTCCGTGCCAGTTCCTGGAACAACCGTGAGGACGCTTCAACGTCCTCGTACACCGGCATTACGACGATCTTCCGCGCCACGCTCATAGTCATGCCTGCAGACGGTGTCGGAAGTACGCGATGGTTTCCTTCAGGCCGTCCTCGAGATTGACCTTGGGCTCCCAGTCAAACGTCGCCTTGGCCAGGCTGATGTCCGGCTGGCGCTGCTTCGGGTCATCCGATGGCAGGGGGCGGTGCACGATGGTCGAGGTGCCGCCAACGAGGCGCACGACGGTCTCGGCCAGCTCGAGCATCGTGAACTCGCCCGGGTTGCCGATGTTGACCGGGCCAGTGAAGTCGGCCGCGGAATTCATCAACCGGAGCATGCCCTCGATCAGATCGTCGACGTAGCAGAAGCTACGGGTCTGCATGCCATCGCCATAGATGGTGATCGGCTCGCCCTTGAGCGCCTGCACGATGAAATTGCTGACCACGCGTCCGTCGTTCGGGTGCATGCGCGGACCATACGTATTGAAGATACGCATGACCTTGATCTCGAGCTGGTGCTGACGCCAGTAATCGAAGAAGAGGGTTTCGGCGCAACGCTTGCCTTCGTCGTAGCAGCTGCGGATACCGACCGGATTGACCCGACCCCAGTAGCCTTCGACCTGCGGATGGATCTCGGGATCGCCGTAGACCTCGCTGGTACTGGCCTGCAGGATGCGGGCACCAACACGCTTGGCCAGGCCGAGCATGTTGATCGCACCGTGCACGCTGGTCTTGGTGGTCTGCACAGGATCATGCTGGTAATGCACCGGCGAGGCCGGGCACGCCAGATTGAAGATGCGATCCACTTCCACGTACAGCGGGAAGGTCACGTCGTGGCGCATGAGCTCGAAGCGCGGGTGCTTCAGCAGCCCGTCCACGTTGGCCTTGCTGCCCGTGTAGAAGTTGTCGACGCAAAGCACATCGTGGCCGGCCTCGATGAGGCGGTCGCACAAATGGGACCCCAGGAACCCGGCCCCGCCGGTAACTAGTACACGTTGTTGATTTTCTGACATTTCCATTCCTCGGGATCCACGGGTGCCGGCATGGCAACGGGGCCTCTGCCCCTTCGCAGGCCGACCCCAAATTCTTTCGATTGTATGCGAAGTCAAAAGCCCGTGGCTGGATTGCAGGCCAGCAGCGGCGAATGGGCTGAAATGGCGCAAAAGGTCGAGGATGATACTACGGCGGGTCCGATGGGCGCCCTGTCACGCAATACGACACCGACTGAACGACCCGCGTGGCCGCGCGGCCAGACTGACGAGGTCCCGCTATAATCGGCCAGTTAACGTCCATTGGAGCGGAACCCATGATTGTCCCAGTCATTCTCAGCGGCGGCAGCGGCACCCGTCTCTGGCCCCTCTCACGGAAGAACCGCCCCAAGCAGTTTCTTGCCCTCGTGGGCGATACCACCCTCTTCCAGCAGACGGTCGAGCGCACCCGAAAACTCGCTAATACCGGTGCCCCCATCGTGGTTTGTAGCGAGGACCACCGGTTTACCGTGGCTGAGCAGCTCCAGGAACTTGGTGTCGACGGCTCGGCGATCCTGCTCGAGCCCGCTGCCCGCAATACCGCTCCAGCTATCGCCCTGGCCGCCATGCAGGCCCGCCAGAACGATTCGGAGGCCATCCTTCTCGTCCTGCCGGCGGATCACCTGATCGGCGACGAAACCAGCTTCGTCGACGCCGTGAAGCGCGCCGCGCCGTTGGCGATCCAGGACTGGCTGGTCACGTTCGGCATTCGCCCTGAAGCCCCCGAAACCGGCTTCGGCTATATCAAGCGCGCGGAGGCGGTGTCCGATAGCGGTTTCAAGGTAGCCAAGTTCGTCGAAAAGCCCAATGCGGAGACCGCCGCGCAATACGTCCAGAGCGGCGACTTCGACTGGAACTCGGGCATGTTCCTGTTCAAGGCGTCCCGCTACCTGGAAGAGCTGGAGAAGCACTCGCCAGCGATCCATGCCGCCACGGTCAAGGTGTTCGCCACCGCGCAGCCCGACCTCGACTTCGTCCGCTTCAACAAGGAGAGCATGGTCGAGGTGCCGGACGACTCCATTGACTATGCGGTCATGGAGAAGACCGACCGCGCCGCCGTGGTTCCCGTGAGCTGCCGCTGGAGCGACATCGGCTCCTGGTCGGCCCTGTGGGAGGCCGCCGACAAGGATACCGACGGCAATGCAACCCATGGCGACGTTATCACCCTCGAAACCCGCAATACCCTGGTCCGCACCCACGAACGGCACATGGTCGCGACCATCGGTCTCGATGACGTCGTGATCGTCGCTACGCCTGACGCGACCCTCGTCGCCTCACGCAACAAGGTCCAGCACGTCAAGAAGATCGTGGATCAGCTCAGCAGCGCGGGCCGCGGCGAGCATCTGGCTCATCGCCAGGTCTATCGTCCGTGGGGCAGCTACGACTCTATCGACATGGGTGAGCGATTCCAGGTCAAGCGCATCGTCGTCAAGCCGGGCTCCGTCCTCAGCCTGCAGATGCACCACCACCGTGCGGAGCACTGGATCGTGGTATCGGGCACCGCCGAGGTGACGTGCGGCGAAAAAGTCTTCCTGCTGGCCGAGAATCAGAGCACCTACATTCCACTGGGCGTGACACATCGCCTGCGTAACGTAGGCAAGGTGCCCCTAGAGTTGATCGAAGTACAGTCGGGCAGCTACCTGGGCGAAGACGATATCGTCCGCTTCGAGGACGTCTACGGCCGCGCTTGAAATTCGCGGATCCAGAAGAAAGCGGGCCGATCGAATCGGCCCGCTTTTTTTATGCCGGTGCTCCGCCGATCAGGCCTTGCAGCTCGGCCGTCCTGGCCGCCATCAGCGAGGCATCACCGCGCGACTCGACATTCAGACGGAGCAACGGCTCCGTATTCGACGAGCGGAGATTGAATCGCCACGTCCCGAACGACATGCTGACGCCGTCGATACTTTCGATACTCTCGGCCGAGGCACGATAGTGCTCGACGATGCGTGACACCGTCGCCGGCGCATCGTCCACGCGGAAGTTGATCTCTCCGCTACACGGATAGGCGGCCATGCGCTCCACCAGCATGTCCGTGAGCGAGGTACCGGTCTTACCGATACGCTCGGCCACGAGCAGCCACGGGATCATCCCGGAGTCGCAATACGCAAAATCACGGAAGTAGTGATGCGCGCTCATCTCGCCGCCATAAACGGCGTCCTCGGAACGCATGCGCTCCTTGATGAAAGCGTGCCCCGTCTTGCTCTCGACAGCGATACCACCCGCCGCAGCGACCATGTCGACCGTGTTCCAGGTAAGGCGCGGATCGTGGATGATCTTCGAACCCGGATGCTTCTCGAGCAGCTGGGCGGCAAGCAGGCCAACGATGTAGTAGCCCTCGATGAAGCCGCCCTGTGCGTCGAAGAGGAAACAACGGTCGAAGTCACCGTCCCACGCGATACCCAGGTCCGCGCCCGAAGCGATGACGGCCTTTGCCGTGGCATCGCGATTCTCCGGCAGCAGCGGATTGGGAATGCCGTTCGGGAACGTGCCATCCGGCTCGTGGTTCACACGAATGAACGTGAAAGGCAGGTGCGGCTCGAGCAGATCGACGATCGCTCCTGCGCCACCATTACCCGCATTGACCACGATCTTCAGCGGACGCAGGGTAGCCACGTCGATATAGCTCAGCAGATGGGCGATGTATGCCGACTTGTCGTGGTCCGCGCGAACGGCGCCGTTAGCCGAACCCGACTCGCCGAATGCATTTTCCTCGACCATGCGCTCGATATCGCGAAGACCGGTGTCGCCACTGATCGGACGGGCGCCTTCGCGCACCAGCTTCATGCCGTTGTAGTCGATCGGGTTGTGGCTGGCGGTCACCATGATGCCGCCGGCGACGTCACGGTGCGCGGTCTGGAAATAGACCTCTTCCGTGCCGCACAAGCCGATATCGATCACCTGGCGACCTTCGTCGGCCAAGCCCCGAGCCACTTCGGTCGCGAACGCGGGGCTGTCCAGGCGGATGTCGTAACCAACGACCACGTCGCCCTCGCCCACCGTGCGCGCGAAGGCGCGACCGATGCGGTAGGCGACTTCGGCGTTGAGCTCATCCGGGACCCGGCCGCGGATGTCGTAAGCCTTGAAGCACTTCATGCGATTTTCCTGGAGGCGAACATCCACTCGAGCGTGGTGCGCAGCGGAATGATGTCGAGCGGTCCGATGAGCGACTGCAGCCGGCGATTGTCACCGGTAAGGCGAGCCACCTCGTTCCCGCGTACGAAGGCGGGATTGACCCGAACCTCGATCTCGTAGCCGGCGATCTCCTGCATCATGCCGATGACCTGCATCAGCGAAACCGACGTGCCCGAGCACAGGTTGACCGTCTGGCCGGACGCGTTCGCAGACAGCAGGCGCACATAGGCATCGGCGACGAAGCGAACATCCTGGAAATCACGCGCGACATCGATATTGCCCAGCTCGATCACACGCTCGCCGCGCTGGAAGTGCGAGACGATTTTCGGCAGCAGGAAATTGTCCGCCTGCCCCACGCCGGTGTAATTGAATGGCCTGGCCAGAATGACGGGCAAGCGGTCAGTCCAGAGCTTCGCCATGTATTCCATGGCGAGCTTGCTCACGGCGTAGTCGTTCGCCGGGGACGGCTCAACCGACTCGCTCAGCAGTTCGACATCGCTGTTGCCGTAGACGTTGGCGCTACTGGCCAGCAAGACGGCACGAGGTGCCGTCTGCAATGCAGCCAGCGACTCCATCAGGTGCCGCGTGCCGACCACGTTCGTGCGGTACATCTCGTCGGCATCGCCATGCGCCACGAAGGCGATGGCAGCGAGATGGATGACGGCATCCGGCCGCGCGTCGGCCACCGCTCGTGCCACCGCTGCGCGATCGATCAGGTTGACCGACGACGAATCGAGGTCCTCGGGCTGATCGACCAGCCCAAGCACCTCGTGGCCGGCCGCGCGCAACGCCGCCACCACGTACTGGCCCGTGAAGCCCTTATGGCCGGTGACAAGTACCCGACCGGGCTTGACCTCAGAACGAGGCGTCACGTTCGTTCCTGACAAGGTCAGCTTCCACCATCATCTTGCACAGATTTTCGAGTGTGGTCTCCGGCTTCCAGCCGAGCTTCTCGAACGCTTTGGCGGGATCGCCGATGAGCAGTTCGACTTCGGCCGGACGGTAGAACTTCGGATTGATCTTCACGAGGACCTTGCCGGTCTTGCGACAGGTACCCGTCTCGTTTTCCTCACTGCCCTTCCAATCGATGTCGATATCGACAGCGGCAAAGGCCAGCGTCACGAAATCACGGACCGTCTCGGTGCGGTTGGTGGCGAGCACGAAGGTATCCGGCTCGTCCGCCTGCAGCATGCGCCACATGCCTTCGACATATTCCTTGGCAAAACCCCAGTCACGCTTCGCATCGAGATTGCCAAGCTCGAGGACGTCGAGCTTGCCCAGTTTGATCTTAGCCACCGAATCGGTGATCTTGCGGGTAACGAACTCGCGCCCGCGCAGCGGCGACTCGTGATTGAACAAGATACCGCTGGCACCGAAGATGCCGTACGACTCGCGGTAGTTCACCGTAATCCAGTGGGCGTAGAGCTTGGCAACGCCATACGGGCTGCGCGGATAGAACGGCGTATCTTCTTTCTGCGGCACGGCCTGTACCTTGCCGAACATCTCCGACGTCGACGCCTGGTAGAAGCGGATCTCCGGATTCACGATGCGGATGGCTTCCAGCATGTGCAGCGCCCCCACGCCGGTGATGGCGGCCGTGGTCGCCGGCTGATCGAACGATACACCGACAAAGCTCTGTGCAGCGAGGTTGTAGACCTCGGTTGCGCCAGTTGTCTGGAGAAGACGGATGGCCGAGCCGCCGTCGGTCAGGTCGAATTCGACCAGCTCCAGATTCGGGTGGTTCTGAATGCCCAGCTCTTCGATCCGCCAGAAATTGACGGAGCTGGTACGCCGATACGTACCGTAGACGCGGTAGCCTTTTTCGAGGAGCAGTTGCGCCAGGTAGGCGCCATCCTGACCAGAAATTCCCGTTACCAGAGCAGTCTTCATAGCTAATTCTCTTTAGTTGAATCAATATTCTATCGTGGAGCCATCGTCGGCGGTCCATGCCGGGGACCGGGCCAGGTCAGCGAGGCACGCCCCGCCTCGATGTTTTCCAGGAGCTGCCGTGCACTTGTCGCCCAGGTCCGGCCCGCGATGCCCGTGCTCTCCGGAGCCTTGCCTGATGCGCGTAAGCGTAGCCATTCACCGAGCTCATTAGCGAGGTCACCCCCGGTGGTCGCGCTGAAATAAGTGGCGTGCGCGCCGCCGACCTCGCGAAAAACAGGAATATCGCGGGCGATGATGGGAATGCCGTGACCGGCTGCCTCGATGAGAGGCAGGCCATAGCCCTCGCCGTAGGAAGCGGCAATGAGAGCATCGGCACGACGGTACAACTCCGCCAGCAACTCGTCAGAGGCGGCACTGAACCAGTGAACGCGGGCCTTCTTGTCCCGCGTGGTCTGCTCGACGCGCTCGGCGAGTGTATCCACCATCCATCCCCGCTTGCCGACAATCACCAATTGAGCGTTCGAACCCTGCGCCTGGAGCGCCTCGAATGCGTCCACGACCTGGGCGTGCCCCTTCCGTGGTTCGACGGTGCCGACCATGAGAAACACCGGTGCCGGGTCGAGTGACTGAAGGATGTCCCGATCGTCGGGTGAGATGCCTGACGATGGCTTTCCGGACGCCAGGTCCGAACCCAAAGGAAACGATCCTATCGTGAGCGGCAGGATGCGAGGCGGATTCAGCTTAGCGAGCACACGTGCAACATCCGCACATACCGCTTCCGAAATGCACCAGAATCCATCTGCGACGGCACAGGCCGACAGGAACCACGTCCTGAAGATCGGCTCGAGCCAATCCGGAAAGAAATGCGGGTGCTGTATCGGCAGCATGTCGTAGATGACGAAATGACACGCCACGCCGGCAAGCCTGAAACGCTGTAGTTCAGGCAACATTTTGGGAAGGTCGAGCTGTGCCAGGTCCAGGCCCAGAAACATGTCCCCCGCCGCCACATCGACAGGCATGTCGGGAATACCCGTAGCCGGCAAGCCCAGCAAGTCACACGTATACCGGTGCGCGTAGACGTAGCCTCCGGCGGTGGCGCGAACCGGTTCCACCCGCCATTGCCCCGCACCCCCGCGCAAGAGCTCCAGGGCGACGCTGCGAACAACTCGTTCAATCCCGGTTCGCAAATCCTCGTTGGCCGTCACCGAGACATCCACTAGGAGGGTGCGCTGGCGCAGCGCCGGTGGATAATTGCGACTGAGCGCGCGTGCCACTGCGTCCAGATCGGCCGTTCGATCAGTCCCGGTGTGCTCGACAGCTGCAATCGCATCGACCAGGGCATGCAAGCTGCCCGCCGGACCGGCGCCGTAGAACCCCTCGATGGCCTCCGCATAGTGCGAGGCGACAACCTTTGGCGCGTGGCCGCTGACGAGATTCTCGTAGGCGCGGCGGCCGACTTTCGCCCGAAGGTCCGTGTCGTCGACGAGCAACTCCAGGGCACGCGAGAGATCCGCGATGGCGAATTCGTCGGCGAGGACAACCGCCTCCTCATCCGAGAATTCCGCCATGCTTCCATGGGCGTTCACGATCGTCGCGATGCCGTTGACCATGCAATCGAGAACCGCGGCCGAGGTTTCGCCACGTGAGCGTGAGCGAAGTTGCACACCGATGTCCGCCGCGGCGAGATACGTCGCATATTCCACGGCAGAAACATGCCCCGTAATGGTGATGCTGGCCTTCGTTCCCTTCACGAGGCGCTGGAGCAGCGCGGAATAGACCACGTTCGGAGAATCACCGACGAACACAAGCCGGCAGCGGGCATCATCGGCAAGGCGCGAGGTGAGCCACGCCTCGATCAACTTCTCATTGAGTTTCGTGTAAGCCAGGATGCCGAACGAGCACACAAGCACGTCGTCATCGGCTAGCCCGAGCTTTTCGCGCGCGAGCCTTCGCGCGTCCGAGGCAGGCGCTTCGCGCAGTAATGGAATGTTCCGCCATGCTGAGGTGTCGCCAGGGCCGTACCACTGTCGCGCAAGGTCAATGGCAGCACGGGAATGGACGATGACCCCTTGAGCAGCCTGGAGGACGCGCAGGTTGCAAGGGAACGCGTCCATGGCCTCCTGCGGCTCGTCGGCAGCGTGTCGGGCGATCAGGCCAGCGTATCCATGAGAATCGTAGAGCGCCTGGGTCCACCAGCCCGCACGTTCGCCGGATATCTCG
>NZ_JBFUAT010000061.1:0-14868 GCF_056406135.1 Luteibacter sp. P1_D3
TCACTGGCGCGCTGTTCGCGACGCTCGCCGGCAGCAGGTAGCGCCGGCCTATCTTCTCCACGACACCACGCTTCGCCAGCCGGTCAAGCTTCCTGGCCGCACTGGGGCGAGGCACGCCCGCATATTCGGCGATCTTGCCGGAGGTCATCGGACGCGATTCAGCCGTGCCAATGAACACCGCCATTAGCAGCACGATTTCGTCAGCGTGAGTGCCGAATCGCGCAGTGCGCAGGTAGGCCGCGCCGAACGCTCGCAGCACGTCGAGCATAACGGTGGCGACTATCGCGCGCTCGCGGGCGTGGTGGATAGGCAGCATGCGGCCCCGGTTGAACCATCGGTGGCCCTAGATGGCAACGTGGAATAATACGTGGAAACAGAATGATTCTGCGTCTAAAACATTAGATAAATCAATAGGTTAGGCGACTTTATGGCGGAGAGAGTGGGACACGGATCGCCGATCCTCCGCCAACGCCTGGACCCAAACCGGCGTGTACCGGAATGTGTCCCGGGATCCTAGCTTTTCGGTTGGGTCTGTCAATGGCGAAAACTATTTTCGCCCTGACCCCTTGACGAGGCCGGGATCCTGGTTATGGTTAATGAAGAGATGCGGAAGGTGTGCCACGGCTTACGTGGCTTAGAAGAAGCCTGTTTTATTCCTTTTCAGGTCGTTCGCCGCATCTCGAGAAGCCGTCCTTTGGGACGGCTTTTTTGTGCGCATCGACGCGGGCGTCGACACCAGGGTCCTTGCGCGACACACAGTGGTCCGCGCCACTGCGCAGGGATGGGCGCACTGAGATGTACAGGTGCCCGATTGCACGTCATCAGTGGACGAGTGAGGGTCATGGGGCCATCCAGCTGAGCGAGGCGGCGAACGTCGATCCAGGTGGCACGACGTTTTGGACAGCACTGCACCCTGCTCCGGAAGATCCGTCATCTGCTGACCGCCGCGGGGAAGTTGCGTGCTGGAAATGCAGGGACACAGGAGGTCGTGACCCAGCGCTCTCCCTGCTCAAGGTGAGCGCTTCTCCGCTACGCTTGGCGGCCAAAAGGAGACGCGAGATGGACCAGAACAACACGCTTGCGGTGGCGGCATTCCGCGACACGCTCTTGGGAATGAAACCAGCCGGCGAGCACGGATTCGAAGGGCTTATGGGCGCGGTCCTCGGCCTGCTCACCGACCTTTCCTACAGCCTTGCCTCAAGCGGCCCTCAGGCCGGCAGTGATGGTGACGCGAAGCGTCGCGGCGAGCGTGTCAGTTTCGAGTGCAAGCGGTACACCGATGCGCCGCCAAATGGCGAACTCACCTCAAAAATCGCCGAGCTCGGCCCCCGAAACGACGTCGATCTCTGGATTGTCTGTGCAACAGCGCCCGTCCGCAGTCAGTCGCGGCGGGTCATTGAGGCCGCGTCCACTCCGTATGGCCTGGAAGTCGTCATTCTCGACTGGGACGATGCGCAGACCCTGCCCCAGCTTGCCGTTGCCATCGCGTCGGTGCCCCCGAATGCGCTCAGGGCACAGCTGGTTGCCATGGACCTTGCCACGAGTGCTGCCGATGCCATCATCGCAGGCTGCGACGCCCTCCGGGCGCGCCCCGGATTCGACGCGGCCGGGACCGAGGTCAGGAAAAGTGTCGATTTGCCGACCCTGGCCTATGCGTCCGCCCTCGCTGCCAACAAGGCACGGCTTGACACGCTCCTTGCCAACCGGCGCGAAGCCACGGCCAGGATGGGGCAGCCGCTCGCCCCGGCCGATGAGAGCATCAACATCGTCCTGCCGAGGCAAGCGTTAACCGACCGGATACTTGAGTTCATCGAAAGTGCCGCGCCTGCTGGCCCCCTCGCCCTGACTGGAGACGAAGGCGTCGGCAAGTCGTGGGCGCCGGCCAAAGCCTGGCTCACCCGCCGCCAGGACATCATGCTTCTTGTGGTTCCGGCCGAGAACCTCGATGGGGCGGTGTTTCCCCCCACCGATGAGCTGGTGGCTGCATGCCTGGCGCGTCAGGTCGATGATGTCTCAGCGACCAGCTCGCCCGAGCGGTGGCGCAGGAAAGTCACCCGCTGGCTCGAGGCCGGTGCCGCCCTTGCAAATCCCCTCGTCCTCGTCATCGATGGCATTAACCAGCGCCCGGACCTCGACTGGCCGCGCCTCTTTGACCGCCTTATCGCCGACCTCGGCAACAAGGGCATGCGGCTAATCTTCAGCACCCGGACCAATCATTTCATCGCGAAAATCAGGGACCGCCTCGACCGTCCTGCCGTGATGGTGCGTGTCGACCCCTGGACGCCTGCAGAGCGGGACGAAATCCTCCGTGGACGGCAGGTCAACCCCGCTTTGCTCAGCGAAGACGTTGCCGACATCCTCGTCAATCCGCGCCTGCTGTCGGTCGCACTCCGGCTCCTCGGCAATGACGAGCTCGCAAACCTGCAGGAACTGAGCGCCGCTCGGCTTCTCTTCGAACACATCCGCATCCTTGCAAAGGAAAACAAGGACCAGTCCCCGCACGACTTCGCCCAGGGCCTCGCCGCGCGTGCGAGGGAAATTCTTGCCCGGCACGAGCGAAACGAGCTCGAGGATCTGCATGTCTTCGAAGACACCAAGGCCGTTTCCCAGACGCGCTTTTTCAGGCCCGTCGACGGTTCCCCTACGCTCTTCAGGCTCGAGGGCGACGGGCTGACCATGGCGCTAGCTGTGGCACTGATTGAAGACGTCAAGAAAAAAAAGAGAAACAACGTCGACGTGCAAGTGGCCACCAACGAGCTCCTCGACCCGCTCTCTGCCCTCGATGCCACCGCGGGGATTCTGCTTGCGGCCATCACGGTCGCCTGCATCACCGAGGAGGACCTGGCCATTGCGCGTGCGCTCCTGCTCCAGTTTACCGGCCTGCAAAACATCCCTGAAAAACATCGCCTGCCCTTCCTCGCACTTGCACGAAAGCGACCGGATGCCTATCTCGCCGCCCTTCGGGCCGCTGTTCTTGACGAATCCCCTCACTTTAACCGCACGTGGCTTTTAGCGGCACTCAAGGCCCTGTCTGCGGCAGAACCTGCATGGAAAAACGTGTCGGATGGCCTGAAGACCTGGCTGCACCTGTTTTGTCGTGATGCCATGGCGCCGAGGCGACCGGACCAGGACGATGCCGCGTGGACCGCCAGCGTCCGCGAATACCGCGACAAGGTCGACCAGGCCATTGCGGTGTTGACGGCAGATGAACGCGCGCGCTTTGACACACTGGAAGCCGTAACGACAAATCCTGCCCCATTGGCCGGTGTCGCGTTCGAACTCCTCGCAGGCAAGCCCCTCGCTCCGTTCGTGGAAGCGCTCTGTGCATGGCGGTTCGGTACGTCCATAAACCGGGCCTTCATGGCGCCGACGGTTGAACTCATGTGGCTCGGCGAATTGAATCCAGCCGACTGGGCCGAGGCGCAGGCCGAGGCACGCCGGCTCGCAGCTTTACTCATGGTTCCCGGGGCCAGCGACGCGGCACTGCGGACCGCCAGCAACATGCTGCTCTTTACGGGGGACGCCTCCGACGCCCACACGGCAAACGCTGCGCGGGCACTCATGCAGGAAAAGCAGGCCCTGGTCCATTTCACCACCGTGTCCGACACCAGCAATCCGCTTGACCCTGACGACGTGCCAGCGTCCACCAGCAAGGCCGTCGACGAGTTCGAGCGACTCCTGCCGTCATCACTGCACTCTGCCTTCGTGCAGACACGAGAAGACCTGGATTTCGACCGGAGCCTCCCTGTTGTCGCCCGCTGGCGGCCCGAGGTTGCCACCGCCAAGGGCTCGGCCTACATCGACGATGTCCTGTCCCGCAGCGGTCTACCGCTGCGACAGGGCCTCCTTCACCTCTCCAAGGTCGCCCCGCTCATCAATGAGCGGCAGGCGCGCGCACTCCTTGCCATCCGCGCCGGCTTCCGGACCTCTGACGCCGTCGGCATCGAGCCCATCGAACTCGCCACACTGTCAATGTTCTCGCTTCGCTATGCGTTCTTCGCCCTGGGCGGCGACGAGCAGCTGCAGGCGCTCATGACCGACGCCGTCGACGAGTCCATCCTTTTTTCTGTATTGCCGATGTTGAAAAGCGCATCGGCCGCATCGGTCGAACGCGCACTAACTGACGTGGTCGCCGGCGCCGACCTGTGCCGCCGGCAGTACCTCCTCACCTTCCTCGCGCATTCACAGTCGCCCCTGACATCTGCATCGCAACTGCTCCTTTCGGCCATGCTCGACGACGCCGAACCCGGGCTTGCGTATGTGCGCGCCCATTACCTCGCTTTCGCAGGCACCGATGCCGAACTGGGCGCCTTTGCGCGCGCGTGGCCGGCGAAGGAACGTACAGATGATGCCGAGGACCGCTTCGGCTCGCTCGCCGTGGTCCGCGCCATCGGACGAGGGCTGGTTGCGGCGGGCGAGGTCATAGACACCTTGCATCCGACCGCAATGGAACCGTTGGCGCTCCTCGGTGGAGACGCTGCGGCGGCGGTGGCCAGCCAGGTCGACCGACTCCTCTGCAACCTGTCCGCCCCCCTTCCCGAGCCAACCTTCGGCCTTGAGGCGGACGTCGACCTCGTTCCGGACCATCTCCCACGCCTGCTGCGCACCCGGGCACTGTCTGCGGACGAGGAGACGGAACACCTCCAGAGCTTCCTGTCACCGGACGCCAAAGCCCAGAACCGTGCGCAGGAAAAGCGTCGGCTGGCATACCGCGAACTACGGGATGCTTTCGGGCAGCACCACGCGCTGCTGCTTGTCGACGATTTGTCTCCGGTGGCGTTCGCCAAGGTCGCTGCAAATCGCCCCTTGCTGGTTGGCAATTGGGCGGCCCGGCTCCTGACGGTGAGCGGACAGAACGAGCGCTGGCTGTACAACATTGCGCAAATGGTGGCCATTGCAGAATCTTTTACGAATCCCGCCTCTGCCCTCGCGCTCCTTGCCGCATACGCGGATGTCGAGCCGGCCGTGCGAATGGCCTTTGGCTGGAACAAGATCAGTCTGGCGGCGTTCGCCACCTGGTCGATGGCCACTGGAGAGGCCTTTGACAACGCACGCCGCGCCCGTCTTCATGGTGCACGTGACGACCACACCATCGCCGTCGAGGTGGTGGCGGCCTGTCTTTGCGGAAAGGAGGCCTTCGTGTCGGACTTTGCCGACGATTGCATCAATGCTCCCCATCCGGCGACGCAGGCGCTCGGCTGGATGCTCATCGGCCTGCTGCCCCGCTCGGAAGGACAGGTCCGACGGGCCGGAAAGGGCGCCGACCCCGGCAGTGGGCTGCCGGGCCTCGCCGCAATGGCGGCCTTCGCGGCTGCACGGAAGAACACGTGGGCGCAGCACTGGTTCGGCCAGATGATGCATGCCCCGGACGGGGCCAGTTACTGGTGCAGCGAGGCACTGTTCCTCCAGTGCGTCGACGTTCGAGTCGACCTCTGGGCACGCCTTCCGGACGACGCCACAGAAGTCGTCCGGCGGTACTGGCCAGTGACGGCTAGCGCGCTTTCCAACCGCCTTGCCAAGGCCGCCGATGGGCAACGGCGCATGTGGCTCGGGCAGACACGGCCCCGGGACGCCTACCTGCCGGCCTGACAAATGTGGGCCGCCGGCGTCGCTTGGCCTGCCGCGACAGCCCGGACTAGCGTTAATCCGTCGATTACTGCGGACTCGGCGAACGAAGGGTCGCTCGTCATCGACGTCAGCCCGGAAATGCAGGCCACGCTCGTCACATTGTGGCAGTAGACCTGGCGGCCACAGGCTGCTGATACAGCAATCAGTGTCCCTACCCCTCTTTACTGCTACAACCATGGTTTGGTCACGGGAAAACGGGCATGGAAACCTTGCAGCAAACCAGGCGCGCCAACCTCCGCGCGCTCCTGGTCGGGTTGGCGGACGAAGGGATGAGCGGCCTCGAAGCCCAGGCAACTTTCCTTGCCACAAGGGCGGCTTTGCTCAAAGGAATGCTGGAAAACGATGCCATCCCCACGCTGTTTGCGCGGAATGTCGAATGGACCTTCCAGCGGCGGGACGGCTGGCTCGATGAGGAGCACGGTGCGGACCCCTCCTGACCGGTCCCGGGCCGACGAGCGCACCGCAGCACCCCGGGTCACAGCGTGTCACTGACATTGGACGTGCTCGACCGACATTTACAGACGACGCTACAAGCCACACTGTCTTTGGTAACGATGGCGTCCTCCAGGTCGAAGCCGGCCAAGGTTTCCAACAGGATCATGTATTACCTGAGTCATTCGGACGTCGACCCGTTCCATCTAATGGCGCGCCCCTCCGTCGTCGCAGAAGAAGCCATTCAGACCGGCCCACGACTGTCGTCTTCAAGGTGAGCGAAGACGCTCCTGCCCCTGGCGGTGGCGCTCCAATACCCGTCCTGGTCCTTCCATGCGAGCTTTGCTGTCAACAGCCGGGTGCAGGCAACATCATCGAGCTTGCCGATTGAGAGGTAAGCGGTTGAGCAAACCTTCCCGGTGTGGAGGTTCGCCAAATCTGGCGAAACGGCGAGAAACTCGTTCCACTTGAGTGGCTCACCGAAGACTGAGGCGCAGTCTCCTCGAAGCAAAACAAGAAAGCCTGGTATCGATCCAGGCCTTCTTGTTGAAGTACCAAGCATGCGCAAGACAGCGCTTTCAAGGGCACCGCTTCGTCCATCGTCCCGGTTACTTCTTTTGCTTCTTGCCGTCGCGCTCGATGATTTCGGCGAACTCTTCAAGACCTAGCCCGTACCAGTCCTTGCCGTTTTTCGGTGACCACAAAATCCCGCTTGGCTTGACCCGGATGTGGCCGACAATCCTGTTATCCGCATCGACAAGGGTGTGCTCTTCGAATTTCTTCGGGGCAAAGGACTTGACGCGCCGGGTGGCTGGAGACTTCTTCGCGGTCTCCGCTGCGGGTGCTGCTGCTTTCTTCGTTGTTGCCATGATTCCCTCCTGTGGAATGACGGCCAGCATACCGAGGAAGCGCCCCATCACCAACCCCGTCCGCAGCGCATTCTCGCAAATACCCTGACTCGCCAGACAGCACGTCATGCAACCGACACAAAGTGTCGGGTCGTCATGTCGGATTTGACCGACTGGCCAGGGTCCTCAAGTTTCGCGATTTAATGCCGTCACGGTTACAGGCACCTACTTAGGCACGTTATATGACACCCATAAGCTCAAACGTCACTGCCGGGACTTCGCTGTCGGTCAGTGTCTCCGGCACGGCGTACCTGCAGCGGTCCATTGCCGCCGGCGTCAAACCTGGCGTACTCGCTCCGACGAAAGACGAGCGGACTGCAGCCAGCGGCCGTGAGACGGCCTCGCAGGCGCTGTCGAAGGTGTCGTCGTCGACCCGGGACGCAATCGAACAGGCGCTGAAGGCGGTCGACGCCAACGCGTCGCTCGACAACTATGCGGACGGCAAGGGCTGGTCCAACGGATCCGGCCTGATTCTTCACCTGATTGCCTGAGACTCGTCCTTTTTTGGCAATCATCCCGACGTTCACGACCTGGCACAGGGAGGCCGCAGTGATGCAGCCCGCGGGGGCCCGATGCGTGCCCGAGGTGGCTCGCGCCGCCTTGCCCCTGCCAACGCCCACGCGGCCGTGTAGGGCTTTTCTGACATGGCGAGGCGGCGCGCGCTGACTCAAGACCTGTCGCAGCGTGCCGTCAAACTTTCATTAACCAATCATGGAGCAAAGCATATGGACGTTATGACCAGCGGCGACGTTTTCGATGAAGGACAGTCGCGCTACCTGCTCAAGTACGACGACCTGCAGCTCGCAGACATCGTGCTGACTTCAGACGATTCAGCAGTCAGTACAGGCATCCGTCTGAAGACGGGCGGCCCGGCATCGCATGCCATGCTTTACGTCGGTCACTCCCTCATTGAGGCGACTGTCAAGGGTGGCGTCTTTTCGCACAATCCCCAGCGCCTCTTCAGGGACCGTGCTGACCAATTCATTGTCTTGCGCGCGCAAAAACCGCTTTCGACGCAAGAAGCCAACCACATCTGCAACTTTGCGCGGGAAAAGGTCGGTTCCCTCTATTCGGTCGCTGAGGCGCTGAGGACGGTCAGAGCTGGCCCGGCCGGCGCCCAGACACGCCGCCAGTTTTGTTCGAGGCTCGTGGCCCAGGCGTACGGGTCCGTTGGCAGGGCGCTCGCATCCAGCGTCGACTACTGCAGCCCCAATGATCTGTGGCGTTCCCCGGCACTGGAACCTGTCGGGGGGCTGGTCCGCCTCGCGACCACGGACGATCTGGAGCTCATCGAGGCTGTCAACCAGCCCGAGATACACCAGCGCGCACTGTTTGCTTGGCTCAAACAGGTCAGACAAATGGCCTCAACGAGGAACGACGACGTCCAGACTTTGAGCGACGTGGCGGATTTCGTTCTGCGCCACCCAGACCTCGACGGTCAAGTCGTCGCCGCACTTGAGCGAACCACGTACCTCCGCGACCACGCCCTGGACCTTGAAGCCGCACCCTACAAGTACAGCGCCGACTTGCTTGTCGAGAGAATATCACCAGCGGGCGAGCTCATTCCGGCCATCCTGGAGCGAGAACTGGTCAAGGAAGAGCGCATCGCCAAGGTCTACGAGCACAATCTCGGCGAGCTCATGAAAGCCGCGCATCTCAACCTTGTTTACTTTCAACGCCAGATTGCGCTGTACAGGGCGCTCATCAACATGTCGCGGGCACGATGCGTGGTGCTCCGCCGGGGCGCCGCGGCGTTTAACTTAAGTGACCAAGTCGACGGAGCGGACGCACTCATCGCATCCCTCGACCAGGTTCTGGGACGGTAATTGGCGCCGAATCGTCGGCAGGAAGGCGTTTGATAAGGCGGCAACGTGCTGGCGTGCACCGTTGCCGCCCTTGACCCGAACGAGGGGGCTAGCCGCCTCGCTCCGGGCGGTCAGTTTGTTCGGCGGTGATGTCGTTTCCGACGTGCCTGCCGGTGTGTTTGACCGGCTTGGCGTAGGGCGAATCGTTCTCCGCCTCAATTGCACGCTGGACACCGATGAGCGATTCGACCTGGGCTTTAGTCAGTCCAACACCGGACCCACAGTCGTCGTACACCTTGACGAGTGTGGATATCTCTTCGGCGCTGTAGCTGTGGCCGCGCCAACTGTTGCCAGTCAGCAACAGCGCCAGCACATCGTCGCCAACCCGACTCGCCGACGCTTTTGCAATGCGTTCAAGGGTGTGGCCCGCGCGCTTTCGCGGACCTGATGTCTTGTCGATGCTGCCACCTGACTCGACGCCTTTTTTCTTCGTGACCATGTTGCGTACTCCGGAAGGCGAAGACGAATACGCCCCCTTGGCCTGCTCTTCGCCCCGCAGACCCGCCGCTTCCTGATTTGTTGGGGGCGCGTGTTCCTGCATCCAACCAGCAAAATGGCCTAGCCCGTTGGGCGATGTCATTCTCTGCAGGGCATTGCAGCACACGTATCCGCCAGTTGATGTGCCGCCCCGCCCCCAGGTGGCAACCGTGCACCTAGCAGGCCCGACGTCTTGCGACACGCCCGACATACCCACTTCGCACGGTGGTTACGCTTGCCCCGAGAACCCGACAAGCTCGATGACATTTTCCCGCTCATCGAGTCTCGCAAGAGCCCACGCGTCGACTTCGACCCCTGACGGCACGTTGCCAACATCCCAGGCGCCGAGCCGGACTGCAAAGAAATCCGGAAGAGCGTCTTCCTCGTCCCTCCAACGGCAGGTCAGATGGACGCCGTTGTCGTCCACAACCAGACGTCCGAGCCTGGGTGTCTCACGCCGCTCGATGGCGTGCCCCGTCGGGATGGAGACGACCATGTCAGCCCACTCGGGACATGGCACGACTGCTGTCTTGTCATGCTTTCGGAACTGGAACGCCGAAAACCGTTCCGGGCCGCTCAAGATGAGAACAGCTTCCTCGCCGAAGACGAGTCCGGACTGATGACCGTGACCGTTGCCGAAATTGGCAATGAACACGGTGCCATCGGTGAGTGATGAAAGGTAAACGGCTTTGGCCTCATCGAGCTTCAATCGGTGCATCGCTGGTCTCCCCTGATTGGAAGACATGGTGGAGCAACGGGCGTTACTGTCAAGGCATGGTCCGCCGGGGCTGGACCATGGCCTTTTGGGGGCCGTTTCCGGCCAATGCGGCGCAATGGTAAAAGCCGCACGCGGCAAAAACTCGCAGGATGGATGGACCCCAAAACGCCGAGCTTTATCCATGACCGCAAACAAGACCGCCCTCATCACCGGCGCTTCCTCGGGCATCGGTGCGAGTTACGCCGACCGGCTCGCAAGGCGTGGCTACAACCTCGTGCTGGTCGCACGCCGCGCAGAGCGCCTCGATGAGATCGCGGGCAGACTGGGCCGCGCGTACGACGTCCGCGTGACGACCCACACCGCCGACCTGTCCACGGCAGGCGGATGCCGTGCGGTCGAAGCACTGATTGGCAACGACGAGACCATCGACCTTCTCATCAACAACGCCGGCATTGGCCAGCTCCGTACCCTTACGGAAACCACACCGGGTGACCTGACGTCGCTGATTGAAGTCAACGTGCTCGCCCTCGCACGCCTGTCGCTCGCAGCACTTCAGGCATTTGGCCCACGCGGCGGCGGCACCATCGTCAACCTGTCATCCATCAGCGCATTTCGCGCCGTCAAGGGCGGTGCCGCCTACAGTGGTTCCAAAGCCTTCGTGCTCAACTTCACGCGGTCCTTGCAACTGGAAACGGCGGGCGCCAACGTGCGTTTCCAGTGCGTGATGCCGGGGCCCGTGAGAACCGAATTTTTCGCCACGGCTGGCGTCGATGACTCGCTCTTCCCGGCAGGCTCTTTCATCACGGCTGACCAACTGGTCGATGCGGCGCTTGCCGGTCTCGACCTTGGGGAAGACGTGACCATTCCGACCCTGCAAGATGGCGGCGCATTCCRGACCCTGGCCGATGCATTCACGCAGCTGCGCGAAGACGCCGGGCAAAAAGGCGTCATTGCCAAGCGTTACCTCAATTGAAACCCGTCGCCCGCCCCGCCCGGTTCAACACCGGCGCCGGGCAGGCTTTTTTTGTTGCAGATTCCCGCCTTCAGTCAGTTGGCGGAGAGGCCGCCATCCACGCGCAGGTCGTGACCGGTCACATAAGAAGCAAGGTCGGAAACCAGAAACAGTGCCGCCCCCGCCACTTCGCGAGGCTCCGCCGCGCGGCGAAGGGGGGTGGCGCTTGCCAACGGGTTCGCATCCGCCCCCGGTCCCTTGCCCTCGAACCAGGCGGCCGTCATCGGTGTGCGCGTGATGGACGGGCTGACCGTGTTGACCCGGATACCCTCAGGACCGAGCTCAACGGCCGCTGCTCGCGCCATGGCGATGACCGACGCCTTGCTCGCCCCGTAGACCATGGTTCCGGGCAAGCCCACGCTGCCGAGGACCGAGGCGTTGAACAAGACGGTACCGCCGCCGCCTTGCGCCCGGAGCTGGGCAACCTCTGCTTTCAGGCAAAGGAAAGCCGAGCGCGCATTGATTGAGGCGATGCGGTCCCAGTCGGCCGCCTCGCGCTCTTCGATGCCGCCCCGCCCGCCTCCGACACCGGCATTGTTGAACCAGATGTCGGCACGCCCGAAACAAGCGACCGCTTCGGTCACCATGCGGGTGACGGCAGCGTCATCGGACAAGTCAGCCTCCACGAACGCCGCCTCGCCTCCCATCGACACGATGCCGTCACGGACCGCTTCGCCTTCGGGGCGTCTGCGGCCGACGATGACGACCTTCGCGCCTTCGGCCGCAAACAGTTCGACGCTTGCCTGGCCGATGCCGGAGGTGCCACCTGTGACCACCGCAACTTTGCCCTTTAGGATGTTCATGCCGTGAATCTCCCATCAAACCATCATGGTCGGTACTCTGGTCATCCGTGGCTTGAACAACACCCGTCGGTTTTTACACATTCCTGCACCCGTCTCAGCAGGTGGACACGGCCGGGCTTGATATCAGTTGTTCGCAGTCACCCTGCCGAACTGCTCAGGCGCGCTCGTGGCAATGGTCAACACGAATCCGTCGTTGAACCTGACGGTTGCGGGCACACCGGGCTGCAGCGCCACGTCCTGTTCGCCGGGCTGGAGGTGATGGAGAACCTGTCCGCCAATGGTCATCTTCGCGTTGCTCTGGAGGATGTCCACCGATCCCATCTGGTCTGCGTCGATGCGCACGTGTGCATGGCGGACGCCTTGGTCGAGTGCCGACAAGGAGACGGCGACCTTGACGCGCACCGGAAACTGCATGGGTTGCACATGCGGGTCGCTGTCGAGGATCGTCTCCTCCACTGCCCAGCCCGGCGCGTTGAACGCCTGGGTTACGGAGGTGGGCACCACACCGGGACGCTCAATGGCCCAATAAAGGTCGATGGCGGGGTCTGGCCGCACGGTCGCGCAGCCAGACAACACAAGGGGAACAAGGAAAACGAGTTTGCGCACGGGGAGCTCCGAAGGGTTGGTCATGCGCAGCTGGCGTCATGCCACCCGCGCTTGGCCGGGCTATCGGCAGTCTCGGTGTAAAGCTTGACGGTGAGAATGAAGAAAGATTGTTTCTTCGCATTTTGATTCTTTGGTGCAAGCGCGGGTTGCTGCATGCACATACGCTCGCGGGCTGCGCTGTATCAATGGTGTAACACCTGCCGTCGCAGGGCACGGCCGCTGCTCACTCTGTGTTGCCTTGCACAGCCAGACAGGGGGCTTTCAGGGCGGCGACCTTCAGCACCGTCACACGCGTGAAGTCGCCGTCACGCGTCGCCGTGCCGGTGACCACGGGGGTGCGTCAACCCTTGTTACCAGACTCCTGCTTCAAGAACCAATTCATGCCTCTGAGCGCTTCTTCCTCCATCATCATCGACCTTGTGCTCCTGTCGGACGCGGCCGAGGTCAAAGACAGGCCGGAGATCCTGCGGTTGGCCCGGCGGCTCGAAAAAACGGCTTCCGACAATGGCTCGGCCGCCATTGCTGGTCACGCAAGAGCTGTCGAGGTCCTGGCCGCTAGAGATGTCGCTTGCGCTGACCTCGCGGGTGCAGTGGGGCGACTCCTGGCAACGTCGGAGCGGGAGATTCATGCCGGCGAACTCGACGACGCGCAAAGCCGGGATACCTGACTGCAGGTATTGCGCAACATCACCTCCGCACACAAGCGGACTCGAGGCGGCGCCTTCGCCACTCTCAAACGTCAGCGCCATCAATCCAGCGGGCAGACGACCGGAAGTGCTCCCGGTCAGAGCACCGTGCCCACCGTCGATCCAAACGCCCGAGTGGCATTCGGCGGTAGCGCCTGAGCGGCCAGGTACTTAATCATTGAGGACGGGATGGTGTACGGACGAAGCACGGTGCGGACCGGGTCTATCGAGACGCCGGGGCCGCAGATCTCTTGCTGCATTCGCGTGAGCTCGGTTGCCATCAGCTTCATCTGCTTTACATCGACGGCCGCCCTGTCGACGACGTGGACGAGGGCGCCTTTGTCCATTGCCCTTGCAGCCAGCCTGTAACAGGCGCGCTGGACGGCCAGACGGTATTCGCCGATTGCCTGGGGCGGCAGCGATTCAGGGGATACGGCGTTGTGGGTTGCAATCAGCGCCGGGGCCGCACCAATGTTCCAGCAGGCCACGGCGTCAAGGCGAAGGTTTGCGGTTGCCTTGTCGGCAACGTCAAGGAAACTCGCTTCGACCAAGACAACGTCTTCTGGACGGCCCGCTGCAAGACCCAGTGCGGGAACGCGGACGGAGGAAAATTCGTTGGTGTCAAGCAACGCCTCTGTTGCAGACAGGGCCGCTTCGTTGGCTTCGACGGCTATCACCTGGCGGGGGGACGAAAGAAGCGCGAGTGTCCCGCGGCCGCTGCCGCAACCGACTTCGAGCACCCGGGACGCACCGGCAAGATGCACTGCCATCCACGTGTAGGCACCAATCCCCTCGAGACTCGCCGATTCCTTCGCCCAGTTTTGCATGTACTGCGCGTCGGTCATGGCGATACCAAATGCGGGGTGGAAAGCCATCGCGTTTCTCCGTCAGCTGAATGTCCAACCTGTCAGAGTGTGCGGTCCGTGTCACTTCCCCGTATTGCCATTGCGCGACGGCTAAAGCCGGTGGCAAACACGTGCAGCGACAGCTGCGGTACCCAGCACCATGGCGAGCATGGCTTGCTCGCGGTCCGCGATGAGCAAGGCAAGATCGTCCCGGCGACAGGCCAGCGTCCGGATGGTCGGATTGCCAGAACAGCCGTACAGGTGTGCATCGAGGTCACCGCCTGCGTCGAGCAACAGCTCGAAGCAAGCCGGATCTGCGTCCCCGCTCGCCCAGTACAAGGCGTAATGGTCCTTCACCGATACGTCGGCGCCGGCATCGAGCAACGAACGGATGACTGGCGCGGTGCCGGCCACCGACAACGGCTCGATGCCGCCATGCCCTGCCGCGTCCACGCGCGCACCGTGCGACAACAACACAGCCACGGTCGCTGACCGTCCATACCTTGATGCGGCATGCAACACGCTCGCAGACGATGTCGGAACGCGGGACGGGTCGGCGCCGAGGTTCAGCAGCAGGGCCACCATCGCCGCGTCCTCGACGGCGGCACACCCGGCCATCGCTAGCGCCGTCTCCCCCTTGCCATCAACCGCGTCGGGGTCAGCACCTGCAGCAACCAGCGCTGCGATGGCGGCCTTGTCCCCAGACCAGACTGCGTGCTAGAGCGGCAACCATCAGGGCCGCGGCCGAAGCGGGTGTGGGTGCTGCGGGCGGCGTGCGACACGGGCCGGCTGCGGCGCGTCGCCGAACAGGCACAAAGATGGCGGGCCGGAAGGACTGCGTTGAGTCGGCACCACGCAATGGGTCGTCAAGGCAGGCTCAGGCAGCGC
>NZ_JBFUAT010000062.1:0-14257 GCF_056406135.1 Luteibacter sp. P1_D3
GCAAGCCTTCGCCGCCGGCACGATGCCCCGATGCACCGCATCGCGACGTGCTGCCTCGCAGACGGCGACCACCGCATCGGTGGCCTTCATGGCACGGCGGAACAACCACTCGCGACGGCCGGGCTTCTGCTGGCCACCCATGCCGTGACGGGTGTTCACCACCTGCCTGATACCCATGCCGGCCGAGGCGAGCACGGCCTGGTAGTGCGCGACCGCGTTATGCGTGTGCAGCACTTCGGGCCGGTGGGCCGTCATGTAGCCGCGTGCGCGGCCGATGGCGCGCAGATCGAAGCCGCGCCGCTTGTGGCAGGCGTGCACGGGAATGCCGAGTGCGTCCAGTTCGCCGGCCAGCGAGCCGCGTTCGAACAGGCAGATCACCTGGACTTTGTGGCCGAGCCGGTGCTGCTCGGTGACCAGGTCGAGCACCATGCGCTCGAGACCGCCCCGATTGAGGTTCTCGACGAAATGCGTGATGTTCACGAGGTCAGCTCCGATACGGTGACGCGCAGCTTGCCGCTTCGCGTCAGCGGAATGTCGTCGACGAAGTGGCAATGCAGCTCGGCGCTTTCACCGAGCACCTTGGCGACCTCACGGCGGATGTAGTCGAGGGAGGCATCGTTGAATTGATCGCCGCGGACGATCGACAGGTCGAGCCGGTCGAGGCGTCGTTGCACCAGCTGGAAACGGGTCAGGCCCGGCACGTCCTTGAGCATGTGCGGGAAGAACTCGCCCGGCAACACGTGGCCGGCCGGCGTGCGGATGGCGTCCAGCTTGCGTCCATCCACCGAAGCGAGCCTCGGCAGGCCGCGGCCACAGGGGCAGGGCTCGCCACTGGCGTGGGTGGCCATATCGCCGTTGACATATCGGATGAACGGCATGCCGTAGTTGAAGAGGTCGGTGATGGCGATCTCGCCGCTGCCCTCGAGCGTCGGACGGCCGCTGGCGTCCAGCGTCTCGACCACGAGGTGATCGGCGTTGACGTGGAGCCCGTTGCGATGCTCGCATTCGGAGGCGATGAGCATGAATTCGCGGCAGCCATAGGTGTTGAAGGCTGGTGCGCCGAAGGCGCGCTCGATGATCTCGCGCTGGAAGGGGTGCAGGGCCTCGGCGGCGCCGATGATGGACGTCGGCGCGGCGACGCGACGGTTATTCGCCAGCAGCCATTCGGCCAGGCGGACCAGCGGTCCCACGTAGCTCACGATGACCTCGGGCCGGTACGCATCGATGGCGTCAGCGTAGCTGGCGAGGTTGGTCTCGGTCATCTCGAAACTGTTGAGCAGCTTGCGGGCGAACACGGCGTTGTACAGGCGATCCTTCAGCTGGTGACCCGCACTGGGGTTGCCGACCGGGCCTCCCCAGAGGAACAGCGTCCGGCGCCCCATGCGTGAGCCGGCCCAGCCGTACCCGCGCCACATCACCGCGACGCGCCGGTCGTTGCTCTCGCGCGTGAAGCCGAAACGCAGGGGCTCGCCCGTGGAACCGCCGGTGGCCTTGTAGCCGAGGCCGTCCTTCAACGACGTGGCTTTCAGGTCATCGGCGTGGTTGCGGATGTCGGCCTTGGTCAGCACGGGCAACCGCGCGAAGTCGGCCATGCTGCGGATGTCCTGCGGGGCGATGCCGAGCGCGCTCCAGTGCTCGCGGTAGAACGGCACCTCCCGATAACACCATGCGAGCAGGCGCTGCAGGCGTTCGAACTGCAGCGCCTCGATCCGCTCGCGGCTGAGCCATTGATCGTTCTCGTACCGGCGCATGTACCTCGGCGTCTCGCGCCGGCGCAGGCCGCCTTCGTAAGCGGGCCAGATGACGTTGCGCAGCGCGGACTCGTAGAGACTCATACGGTTCTCAGCAGGACGGCGACGAGAACGAAGAGGGCGGCGACACTGCCTGCCGCCGCGGGAACCCAGCGCCATCCGCCATCGGACAGGCGGAAGAAGGGCAGTTCCGGCCAGCGTTTGCGTGCGCCGATGTAGTGGCCCGCGACCATCGCGGCGATCAGGTAGAGCACCACCATGTAGCTGCGACTGAGGAAGAACGCGGCGGCGAACAGGCCGCACAGCGACAGCAGCAGGGTCAGCGCCATCTGCTTCTCCATCGCCCATTCCGCTTCGATGGCCGGATCGTTTCCGGGCACGCGGACGTGGCGGATGATAGTCAGCATCATCCAGAAGCCGTAACCGACGAAGGCCAGCCACGTGACGAAGCCAACGAAACCCGTCTCGGCCAACACCAGCACGAAGGAGTTGTGCGCGGTCAGTTCGTTGTATTCGGTGAAGTTGCCGGCACCGACGCCGAAGGCAGGGTTGTCACGGAACATCTCCAGTCCTGCGTACCAGGCGTCGACGCGTCCCGCAGCGGATTCCTCGCCGGCGTCCAGCTCGTCCATGCGCGAGGAGACCAGCTTCATCGCGGTCAGGCCAAGCACGCCGAGGATGCCCGCCACCACCATACCCTTGCGATACCACACGTAGCAGCCGGCGATGATCAGCACGGCGAGCAGCGCGCCGCGCGAGTTGGTCAGCACGATGCCGTAGAGCAGCAGCATGGTGCAGCCGAGCCAGAGCGGACGCGTCATGCCGGCGCCGCGCCGGCCGAGGAACACCGCCATGGGCAGGCAGGCGGCGAACAGCAGGCCCAGGTCGTTCGGGTCGTTGAAGATGCCGACGTACTGGATGCGACCGCCTTCGCTCAGCGGGATGCCAGTCCAGCCGGTACCCAGGCGCGACTGTTCCACGCCATGCAGGGCCAGCACCGCGGCGCAGGCGACGAAGACGCCCATGGCAATGCGCACGCGCCTCTGCGTGTTACAGGCCGCACCGAAGACGAAGAACGCGATCACGACCGGCCCGAACCGTGCGAGTTCGTCGATCGCGCCTCCTGTCCATCCGTTGGTGACCTGGGAGATCATCAGGATCACCAGGAAGGCGGGCAGGATAAGGAACTGCGGGGCGGCGAAGGTCTTCGCGTTCGAGAACAGCCAGGCACCGAACGCGAGCAACAGCACGGCGGGAAGCACGGGCACGTTCTCCAGTCCCGGGAGGTAATCCTGGGGCCGGATGATCGTGAGTACCACATAGAAGAGGATCAGGGGGAACATGCGTGATCCTTCGGGCCGTTCGCTTCATGCGCCGCCGTGGGATAGCTCATCAGCTGCGGAAGGGCGAGCATCGCGGCGAACCAGCCCGGACCCATGTTGCTTTCCACCGGCAGGCGGTTAAGGGCGTAGCGGTTCACCGAGGGCTCGGCATTGGTCCCGCAGATATAACTGCAGCCCAGCTTGAAGCCTGCATTTCGCGTGGCCGCGATCACGGCGTCGTTGTACGCGCGGTCGCCGCCCACGGGGTAGGACATGAGGATGGAGGGATGACGGAGCTCGCGGTCGAGCGTGGTCTTGGATTCGCGGATTTCCCGTTCCATCTCGTCCTGCGGCAGGCGCGCGAGCATGCGGTGGTGCACGCCGTGGGAGCCGAACTCCAGGCCTGCGGCTTCCATCTCCCGCGCCTGGTCCCAGGTCATCGGGCGGCAGTCGACCGGCCGGGCGTTGGCCGAGGGCATGTTCCATTCCGCTTCCAGACGCTCGGTCATGGCGGCCTGGCCCAAGGCATCCAGCCATTTCATCTTCAGCAGGACGCTGCCGGCGATACGCCGGCGCGAGGCGCGGTCGGCAGGTAGCGCCACGTCGATCTGCAACTCGGGCAGCACGAGACGCGGCACGCGCGTCATCAGGATCATGTGGACGAGCCAGTCGTACGCATACGGCCTGCCGCTGTCGATATGGCCGGTGGAAACAAAGAAAGTCGCCGGCACGCCGAGCTCGTCGAGGATCGGCGCGGCGATCCGGTAGTTGTCGTCGTAGCCGTCGTCGAAGGTCACGGCCACGGTGTCCGGCGGCAGCGCTTCGCCGGCGTCCAGCGAAGCGACGACATCGGTCAGGCGCATGGGCCTGAAGTACTTGCGGATGCGCAGCATCTGCTCGCGGAACTGGTCCGGCGGCGTGCTGATCAGTTCGAGGTCGAACTCGTAGGTGTCCGGATCGGGCAGCGGCATGATCCGGTGGTAGGCGAGGATGCGCAGGTCGCGCTGCCACCACGCCCGCACCCGCTGCAACGAATGCAGCAGGCCGCTGGAGTAACACAGCTCGCCGAGACGGCCACGGATGCCTGGAGCGCCATCGTTCATGTCGATCACCATAGGTGCAGCCTTCGGTTGCGGGCGAAGGCAAGCAGGGCCTGGGCCGCGAAGAGGTTGAGGTAGAAGAACGCGAGGGCGATACGTAAGGGCAGCAGACGACCGAGCGCCGGTCGCAGGCGTGCGAGGCCGACCATGAACGCGCCGGCGACAAGACAGCAGAACGCGACGGCATACATCGGGTGTCGCATGAACAGCAGGCCGGTACTCAACGTCAGGGTGAGGATGAGCCACGGTGCACACAGGCGAAGGAGCTTATGGCTGACGAAACGCAGCCACAGCGGGTTGCGCCACGGCAGCAACAGCCAGGGGGCAAGCTGGATCAGCTGGTAGTTGCCCGCCAGCGTACGAATCTTGCGGCGGCGCTCGTCTTCGGGCACCTGCGAGGGCTGGTCCCAGGCCATGGCGCGCGGTTCGAAGACCACGCGCTTGCCTTGCGCGGCGACGCGCATGGGTACGAGTACGTCATCGAGGACGGTGCCCGGGGGAATCGGCTGGAAGAGACTGCGACGCATCGCGTAGAGCGCACCGCTCACGCCGATGGTGGAGCCGGAGCGGCTCTCCGCGTGGCGGATCCCTTTCTCGTAGCGCCAGTAGAAATCGACGCCTTGGGCAAAGCCCGTCCGTACGTTCTCCATGTGCAGTTCGCCGCCGACCGCGCCCACCGTGGGGTCGGCGAGGTTAGCGACCAGTTCGGTCAGCGCGGTAGGCGAGAGCTTCTGGCGTACGTCGGTGAACAACAGCACCTCGCCACGCGTCAGCGCCACCGCGTCGTTGAGGCAGGCGGCCTTGCCGCGACGATTGGGGAAATCCAGCACGGTCAGGCGCGGATCGGTGGAGCGGCGTGCTGTCGTCACCGTGCTGTCGTGGCAACCATCGCAGGCGATCACGATGTCGATGAGTTCGGCCGGATAGTCCAGCGCCTGCAGGCTGGCCAGCTTCGCTCGGATGAAGCCCGCACCATCGTGCACCGCGATCACGATGCTTACCGTCGGCAGGATGGTGCGACGGGCKACCGGCCGCGGGCGAAGACGCGCCTGCAGCCACATCAGCACGGGATAGCCGACGAAGACATGGACCAGCAACAGGGCCGACGTCCAGCAGGCGAGCCAGGCAAGGTGCGAGATCATGGCGTTCCCCCCGGTGCCATCGTGTCAACCGCGCCCGAGCAGGCGACTGAACAGGCCACGTTTCGACGCGGGAGGCGCCACCGGCGAAGCCAGGGCGAGATCCGCGGCGAGCGTGCCGAGCGTACCGTTCGCGATATCGAGCAGGTTCAGTTGCACGCCCGTGAGTTTCTGCACGCGCATGGCCATGTCGACGGCGAGCAGGGAGTGACCGCCGACGTCRAAGAAGTTGTCGCTGGTGCGTACCCGGCACATGCCCAGGAGCTCCTGCCACACCGTCGCCAGCAGGCGCTCACTTTCGGTATGCGGCGCATCGCTGCTCGGTGTGCCCTGACCGGCATGCTGCTCYGTCGGCAGCGGCAGCGCGGCGATGTCCGGCTCCCCCGTCGCCAGCAGTGGCATGGCGTCGAGCAGGGTCAGGCTGGCCGGCATCGACCACGCGGGCAGGTGGGTGGCCAGTGCGGCACGCACGCCTTCCACGTCGGGCTGGCAGCCCGGTGTCGCGACGGCATAGGCGTCGATGCGCTGGTCACCGGCGTGGCCGGTACGGGGTACCGCTAGCGCACGGATGATGCCGGGCTGGGCGAGCAACAAGGTCTCGATGGCGGTGGGTTCGATGTCCAGGCCGTACCGGCGAATGCGCCGATCGTCACGGTCGAGCACCTGGACCACGCCATCGGCGAGCCAGCGGCCGCGATAGCCCGTGCGGACAAGACGATCGTCGCCCGGCTGGCGATCGGCCAGCGCGCGCGTGCCGAACGGCATGGCGAGGCCGCGGCCGGCGATAGCGACTTCGCCGGTCGCGCCGATCGGGGAAGGCTCGCCGTCGTCGTCGAGCATCCAGATTTCGCTGTTGGCCAGCGGGCGGCCTTCATGCAGCGCATCGACGGCACCGTCCACGCGGCCGCAGGTGGCGACCGGTGCCGACAAGGCGTCGCCGAACAGCGTCCACAGGCCGGCTGTGCGCTCCCCGATATGCATGGCCAGTTCCGGCGTGGGCATGCCCCCGACGACGGCGGCCTCCAACGTCCGGTCACCGGCCCAGTCCTTCTCGAGCAGCGCATGCCAGGTTTCCGGCGTAGCGATGAACCGGTCCAGTGGGGTGAGTTCGCCCCGTGCAAGATCCTGTGGCTCCTGCACCACCCATGAGCCGCCGACGGCCAGGGCGAGCAGGGGCTCGATGATCGACAAGGGATCGTTCGCCAGCGCGTCGCCACCGATGCGCTGGTCGGCACGCAGGTCGAGTGCCTTGACCAGGCCTTCGACGGTGTTGGTCAGCGAGCGATGGGAGAGCGAGGCGCCACGCGCGTTGCCGTCGGGTCCGGGTACGTGGAAGGCGATGGCCGCGGCATCGGGTTCGGGATAGGCGCCGACCGGCACGTCGTCGAGAAGCACGCCATCGATTTCGGCGTGGTCCGCGTCGAGCCAGAGCGCGCAGGCGCGCGGCCAGTCCAACGTGGCCTCCAGGGCGATGTCGCCGATCATCACGGTCATGCGCGCGTCTGCCACGATGTCGCGCAGGCGCGCGGCAGGATCGGCACGATCCAGCAGCAAGGCCGTGCTGCCGGTATGGGCAATGGCGAGGAGGCCGGCAAGGCGGTCGGCGCCGGGGTCGACGCAGAGGCCGACGACGCTGCCCTGCAGTGCGCCACGATCGCGTAGCAGGATCGCCATGCGCAGCGCACGGCGCAGCAGGGCGACGTAGCTGGTGGTACGCGGACCGTGGATGACGGCGGTCGCATCAGGCGCGAGTTTCGCGCGGGCTTCCACCATTGCGTACAGGTCGAGCGGCAGGTGGGCGTCACTGCCCGTGGCGTTCCAGCCGCGCATCTTCTCGCGTTCGGCGGGCGTTGCCGCCGTGAGCGAACCCACCGAGAGCGAGGGATCGGCGGCGACACGCTTCATCATGTCGAGATAGCGCTCGCGCATGAGGCGCGCGGTGCTGGCCTGGAGCAGGTCGGCGTTGTAAGTGACGCCACCCACCATGCCGGCGTTGCTCTCGAGGAACCACAGACCGAGGTCCTCCGTCGCGGCGCTCTGGAAGAGCAGGATCTGTTCGTGTGCCAGGCCACCCCAGTCGACCGAACGTTGCCGTGCGTCCTGGAACGAGAACAGCGCCTGGTATAGCGTGGCGCCGGCACCGTGGCCGACCTTCAGCTCGCGCTGCAGGTATTCCAGCGGCACATCCGGGTGACCGAAGGCTTCGATGGCAGTGCGCTTCACGTGGCGCACGAATTCGAGGAAGGACAGCGCAGGGTCGACGCTGACATGCAGCGGCAACAGGTTGTTGAAGTAGCCCATGACCGACTCGACCTCGGTCTGGTTGCGGCCGCGCACCGGTGTGCCGACGACCAGTTCGTGCTGGCCTGCCGAGCTCGACAGCATCGCGTAATACAGCGCGAGCAAGGTCATGTTGAGCGTGGCGTCGGCCTGCTTCGCCACCTCGTGCATCGCGTCGGTGTCATCGCGCGAGACGCGGATCCACTCGGTGCGACCCAGTCCGGACATGCCAGGGCGGCGCGGATGATCCGTCGGCAGGGCACGCACGTCGCCCATCTGGGCAAGGCGCTCGCGCCAGAAGCCGAGTTGCGACTGGAAGGCCGGGGACTCCAGCCAGTGCGAATGCCACTCGGCGAAATCGCCATACGTCACCGGCAGGGCGGCAAGCGGCGAGGGCAACCCGGCGACGAAGGCGCGATACAGCGCCGACAGTTCGTTGTAGAGGATGTCGAACGACCAGCCGTCCCAGATGATGTGGTGCGGCATGAAGAAGAAGGCGTGTTCGTCGGCGGAGAGACGGAACATGCGCGCGCTGAACAACGGCGCGCTACCCAGGTCGAACGGCGTGTCGGTCAGTTCCTGCAGGCGCTGCATCAGGCGCGCCTCGCGCTCCTCGGCGGGCAGGTCCGAGAGGTCTTCGGCCGGGAACAACGGATACGCCAGTTGCGACGAGACGACTTGCGCGATGTCCTGGCCGACGTCGCGGAACGCGGTGCGCATGCTCGGCTGCCGCTGGATCAGTGCCTGGAACGCCATGTCGAAGGCGTGTTCGTCGAGCCGTCCGCGCAGGCGATGCGCCGAGGGCGCGTTATAGGTTACGCGGCCAGGATGCATGCGTTCGAGCGCCCAGAGGCGGCGCTGCATGAGCGACAGTGGTGCGTGATCCTGCTCGACGCGGTGGTCGATCGGAGCGGCGGCGGGAGCGCTGCCGCTGGCGACCTGCGAGCCGATCGCGGCTGCGAGCTGCTCGATGGTGGGAGCATCGAACAGCGTGCGGAACGAGAGCGTGACGTCGAACTCGCGATTGAGCCGGGCCGTCAGCTGAGCGGCCAGCAGGCTGTGGCCGCCCAGCGAGAAAAAGTCGTCGCGAACGTCGAGATCGGGCAGGCTGAGTACCGCTTCCATCGCGGCGGCGACGCGCCGCTCGTCCTCGTTGCGCGGCGCCATGCGCTCGCCGGGCGTGGCCACGGAGTGCGCGATCGGCGGCGGCAGCGCTTTGCGATCGATCTTGCCGTTAGGCATCAAGGGAATCGCATCGAGCGCGAGGATGTGCTGCGGGATCATGTAGTCGGGGAGTCGGGAACGCAGCCGCGAGCGCAACGTCTCCTCGCTGACCGTCGCGCCGTCGCGACCCACCACGTAGGCCACCAGACGCACGTCGCCGGGGCGATCTTCACGTGCGATGACGACGGCACGACCGACGTCGGGGCTGTCGGCGATCACGCTTTCGATTTCGCCGGGCTCGATGCGATAGCCGCGCACCTTCACCTGGAAATCCAGGCGGCCGAGGTGCTCGATCATGCCGTTGGCCAGCCAGCGCCCGCGGTCGCCCGTGCGGTACATGCGCGAATCCGGGGTCTCCGACCAGGGATCGGGAACGAAACGTTCGGCGGTGAGCTGCGGACGGTCGAGATAGCCGAGGGTGACACCGGCACCGCCGATGTGGATCTCGCCGGGAATACCGAGCGGGCAATGGTTGCCGCGCTCGTCGAGGATATGCACGGTGGTGTTCGCGATGGGACGGCCGATGTAGATGCCCTCGCGCGGATCCGATACACGCCAGTAGGTCGAATACACCGTGGTCTCGGTCGGGCCGTAGCCGTTCCACACTTCGCCGCAGCGGTCGAGCAGGGCTTCGGCCAGGTCGACCGGCAGCGGCTCGCCGCCGGAGACGGCACGGAACGCCGGGCGGCCATGCCAGCCGGCGTCGACGAGCAGGCGCCAACCCGCCGGCGTGGCCTGCATCATCGTCGCATCGACTTCTTCGATGAGCCGACGCAGCTGGCCCCCGTCGCGCACGTCGTCACGACCGGCGACCACGATCTCGGCGCCGCTGGTCAGCGGGAGCATCAGCTCCATGAAGGCGATGTCGAACGAGAGCGTGGTCACCGCGACGAGGCGATCGTCCGGTGCGATGCCTGGCACGCGCTGCATGCTGGTCAGGAAGTTGGCAGCGGCCCGGTGCGGCACGCGCACACCCTTCGGGCGCCCCGTCGAGCCGGAGGTGAAGATCACATAGGCGACCGAATCGGGCGTCGCCGCCTTGCGGTTGCGCTCCGGGCGATCGAACGAGGCGTGCACCACTTCGTCGCTGGCCAGCGAAAGCACGCGCGTCGGATCGAAGGGGAAGGCCAGTGGTGCGCTGTCGTCGATGACGAGGGCAGCCAGGGCGGCGTCTTCGGCCATGAAGGTGAGGCGGTCGGCAGGGAAGGTCGGGTCCAGTGGAACGTAGCCGGCGCCGGACTTGAGCACGCCGAGCACGCCAGCGACCATGTCCAGTCCGCGCGAGAGCGACAGTCCGACCAGGTCCCCGTGACCGATACCGCGATCGCGCAAGGCGTTGGCGACACGGTTGGAGCGTGACTCCAGTGCGGCGTAGCTCAGCGAGCGGTCGGCGTGACGCACGGCCGACCGCTCGGGTGCGCGGTCTACCTGCTGTTCGAAGAATTCGTGCGCAAGGCGCAGTTCCGGGAACGGCGTCGGCGCGGGTTGCAGCGCGGCCAGTTCGCGGTACACCGCGTCGGACACGATCGGTAGCGCCACGGCCTCGGCCGTCGGGTCGAGCGCTGCCTGGCGAAGGAGCATCGCATACGCGTCGAGCCAGCCCTGGATCGTCGCGCCATCGAACAGGTCGGCGTTGTACTGGCATTCCAGGCGCAACGCGCCATCGACCTGCACCGCGTTGATGAAGAGTTCGAAGTTCTCGTACGCGCGCGGCACGGCTTCCACGTCGAAGCGCAGGCCCGGGAACGTCACCGTGCTCTCGTCGAGTTGCGCGTCGAGGTTGAACAGCACCGTCACCAGGGGCAGGCGCGAGGGATCCCGCGCGATCGACAGGCGGGCGAGCAGGCTGCCCAGCGTGTAGCGCTGGTGATCGAAGGCATCGAGGAGGTCGTTGCGGACCGTACCGAGGAGTTCGGCGAAGGTGGCGGTCTCGCCGATCTGCGTACGCAGGGGCAGGACGTTGACGCAATGGCCGACCAGGGTGTCATGGCCTTCCGCTGCCTGGCCTGCCGATGGCATGCCGATGACGACATCGTCCTGCCCCGCGATACGGCGAAGCAGGACGGCGAAGCCCGTCAGCAGCGTGGCGTAGAAGCTCGCGCCATGCGCCGCGCCCAGGCGCTTGATCGCGGTGACATCGGCCGGGTCCAGCGTGCGGTCTTCGCGCCGTGAGGTGAACGACCGACGGCGGGGGCGGGAACGGTCCGTGGGGAGGTCGAGCACGGGCGCGGAGCCGGCAAAGCGCCCGAGCCAGTACTGTTCGTCCTCGCGGGCTGCCCCGGTGCCGGCGTGCGCGGCCTCGGCCAACGCGAAGTTCGAGAACGCGCCGGCGGCGGCCGGGCCTGCGCCCTGTCCCGTGCCCTGCGCGTAAAGAGCGGCGAGATCGCGAACGATCACGCCGAAAGACCAGCCGTCGCACACGATGTGATGCGCGGCGATGGTGAGCAGGTGGCGGTCCGCCGCGAGGCGGAAGACTTCCGCGCGCACCAGCGGGCCGTGTTCGAGATCGAACGGCGTGGTGACGATGCGGTTGAACGCGTTCATGATCCTCGCGTCGCTCTCGAACGGCGCGAGCAGCGAGAGGTCGTGGAAGGCGATCGGCAGGGTGGTGTGTTCGGCGATGAACAGGCTCTCGCCATCGCTGCTGAAGGTGGCCCGGAGCGCTTCGTGGCGATCGACGATCGCCTGCAGGGCCGCCTCGAGAGCCGGCACGTCGAGCAAGCCCTTGAGGTTGATCGAGACCGCTTCGTTGTATGCCAGCGAGGCTTCCGGCTCCAGCCGGGATGCCAGCCACACCTCGCGTTGGGGCTCCGTGGTCGGCACGAGCCGCGACAGCGGCGCACCGGCGAAGGGGTCATAGTCGACCGCTGTGGCGGCGGCCAGCTCGTTCGGCATCATGCGGTGACCCTCAGGTACTTGCCCGGCGCATCCGGGTTGGGAACGAACCACGCGGGACGGCCTTCGGGATCCTTGCCCAGGCGCGCACCCGGCATGGGCGGACGCTCGGCATCGAAGGAGGCCGTCTCGCGGCGGCGCGGCAGGAATTCGGCTTCCTGCATTTCGAGAATCGATTCGCGGAACGCGGCGACGATGGCGGCGAAATCCGCCTCGCTGTGCGACGTGGTGAAGAAGCAGGGGAAGTTGTCGAGGATGTGGATGCCGCGGCTGCGCATCATCGCGAAGAGCAGATCCTGCAGCGGATGATCCTCGGTGAAGGTGGTCTTCCACACCGACGCGAAGTGGACCACATGGATCGGCGCACCGACACTCACGCAGAACGCATTCAGTTCCTCGGCCATGGCGGTGACCTTGGCGTTGAGCGTCGCCTGCAGCTGGCCGCCCTCGGTGGCGAGATGGGTGAGCACCGCGTGCGCCGCGGCCAGGGCCAGCGGGTGGCGAACGAAGGTGCCGGCGAAATAGGTGACGCCCACCGTCGGCGTGGAGTCGTCGCCGAAGCGCCAGTGACCACCGTCGAGGGCGTCCATGAAGCGGCGCTTGCCGGCGATCACGCCGATCGGAAAGCCGCCGCCGACGACCTTGCCATAGGAAGCCATGTCGGCGTCGATGCCGAGCACGGCCTGGGCACCGCGTGGGTGCGCGCGGAAACCGGTGACCACTTCGTCAAAGATGAGCAGCGAACCGGCTTCCTCGGTGATCGCACGCAGTTCCTGCAGGAACTCGACGGGCTGGAAGTCGGGGCGGCGGCTCTGCACCGGCTCGACCAGGACGGCGGCGATCTCGGACGCGCGTTCGCGGATGATCTGCAGCGACTCGGGCGTGCCGTAGTCGAGCACGAGGACATGTTCGGAGGTATTGCGCAGGATGCCCGGCGCGGCCGGCACGGACTTTAGCTTCTTCGTGCCGCGCACGATCACTTCGTCGAAGATGCCGTGGTACGAGCCGGTGAAGATCACCAGCGTGTCGCGGCCGGTGACGGTGCGCGCGACGCGCACGCAGCCCATGACCGCCTCGGAACCGGTGTTGCACAGGGCGGCACGATCGAAGCCGGTGAGGTCGCACACCTGTTTGGCGACGATACCTGCCAGCGGATGCTGCGGGCCGATTTCGTACCCGGCGTCGAGCTGCTTGCGCACGGCGTCGAGGACGAAATCCGGCTGCCAGCCGAACAGGTTCATGCCGAAGCCGTTCAGTGCGTCGACATAGCCGTTGCCGTCGATGTCCCAGACCTTCGAGCCCTTCGAGCGCTCGATCACGATCTGGTAGATGATTTCTTTCAGCAGGGGACGGAAACCGTTGACCACGCGCGGATCGGCGAGATGGCCACGGTGTTCCTCGGTATAGGCCTTGGAAGTCTTCGTGCGCTCGATGTAGCGGCGCATGAAGGCGTCCAGCCGGGCGCGCTGCCGACCGCTGAGTTCGGTCGCGCCATGGTGGATGCGCGCGATCGCGCCGAAGGCCTTCTTGACGTCGTAAGTGGTGTGAGCGAGCGCGGCTTCTTCGTCCGGCGTCGCGCCCCCGTTCGCCCCGGCAGCGAAGCCCTGCTCGGTAGGAGCCGATTCATCGGCGAAGGGTGCTCGCGACGAACTGGCGGCTGCTGCCGCAGCCATCGCCGATGAATCGGCTCCTACAGGGGCAGCAGCCGCTGCCGCGACATTCTGGGCAAGTGCGGGAGCGGCGGCTCCCGCCAGCAACGCCAGCTGTTCCCGCATGATCTGCATCTGCTGCGCGATCACGTCCTGGACCAGCCCGCCGCCCATGGCCATCGGCATGGGCGCCGCCGCCGTGACAGGCGCGGCGACGGCCGCGGCCACGGGCGCCACCGGCTGGGCTTCAGCCGGCAACAGGCGATCGATGTGCGCCGCGAGCCGTTCGAACGACGAGCAGCCGTCCATCAGTTCGCGGAAGGTGATTTTCAATGCGTAAGTTTTCTGCAGCTGCAGCGCCACCTGGGTGAGCGACAGCGAATCCAGGCCCAGTTCCACAAAATTGGCTCCCGGATCGACACCTTCGAGCTCGGTACCCGAGACATCCTCGAAGAGGGCGAGGAGTTCGCCGACGAGGCGCTGCGGACGGGCATGGCTGGCGGGGACGGAAGGCATCGGCATGAGGGGCTCCGGAACGACGGGAGAAGCAGGCGAAAGGGCGGCGGCGATCGGGGTCACGGACGCCGGCAGGCGCGCATCGATCCAGTGCCGTTTGCGCTCGAAGGGGTAGGTCGGCAGGCGTACATGACGCCGGTTCTCGCGGTGGTCGAAGGCGCCGGTGTCGATCGCGACGCCGGCGGACCACAGGGCGCCGGCAGCACCGAGCCATGCGCTGCGCTCGTCGGCCGGGCCGTCGCCCAGCGAGGCGACGATCGTGCGGCCACGACTCTGCGAGTGTTGGCGGGCGAGCAGGGCGAGACTGGGACGCGGACCGACTTCGAGGAAGGCGTGTGTACCGTCGTCCAGCGTGTGCTGCAGCGCCGGTGAGAAGCGCAC
>NZ_JBFUAT010000063.1:0-13440 GCF_056406135.1 Luteibacter sp. P1_D3
GAAGCTCGCTACGTCAACACCGAGCAGCATGCGCACGACATGGACATGGTCCGCCGCGCGCTCGGCGACGAGAGACTTCACTTCTATGGCATCTCCTATGGCGGCATGGTGGGTGCCTGGTACGCGTCCCTCTATCCGTCGCACACGGGCCGCCTGCTGCTCGACTCGAGCATGGACCTCATGCATGGATACCGTTCGGCAGCATACCTTTCGATGGTTGCGCAGCAGCATCGATTCGACGAGGACACCGTCGCGCCGGTGTTGCAGCATCCGGCGCATTATGGGCTTGGTGATAGCAGCGGCGCCGTCGCCAGCGAGATCGACGAACTTCCACCCCGTGCGCGTGAAGCCTGGGCCGGCCGTCCGGATACACCCGTTCGCCTGGCTGCCGCGCTTCATCTGGCCGAGTGGCTGATCGCCGATAGCCTGCTGACCAAGGAGGCCATGATGCGACGAATCGACCACACGGTATTCAGCCATGACATGGCACTCAGCCGACGCATGCGCATGGAGGCAAGCCAACTGGCCCCCTTGCTCTACCCTCAAGTGGACGCAGCGGCACCGGATGTTTCCGGAGATGAAAGCGAATTCGTTCGTGTGGCCGTGGGCTGCAACGACTTTGCGTGGACACGCAGCGAGGCCGAGATTCGCGAATCCGCCCGACGTTATGCCGGGCGCTACTTCAACTTCAACGGCGACCAGACGCTCGAAGAACTCACCTGTACACGCTGGGGTGGTCCTCGCGCCCGACGTCCCGATCTCTCGCGCCTGAGCCTGGCGGAACCGTTCCTGCTGATACAGTCGGAGAAGGATACCTCCACGCCCCTGGTAGGCGCCCAGCACATCCTCCACGCGTTCGCCAACGCGCGCATGCTGCTGGTGCGCCATTCCGGTCTGCATGGCGTGTTCAACTTCACGAATTCGTCTTGCATCGAGCGGACAGCGTCGCACTACCTTCTCACCGGTGAGGTGCCCGCCCTGGCGTCGCGGGCATTCTCTTGTGACGACATCCTCGATCATCCCGTGGACGTATTGCCCGGGTCTCCCCCGTCCAGCGCAGAGCCTACGGCCATCGACGAGCCCACGGCGACGTCCGACCACGTGGAGCTATGATGAAACCCATCTCACTCATGCTCCTTGCCGCCACCCTCCTGCCAGCGCGGCTCGTCTTCGCGGAGTCCGTCGCGCCTCTGGTGTGGACGTCCTGCGAGCCGGCCGCGGCCACGTCGAATGACATTCGGTCACGTACCGAATGCGCGCGCCTGCGCGTGCCTCGCGACTACGCTCGCCCCGACGCGGGTACGCTCGACCTCGATGTCATTCGTGTGATTGCCGTCAGCGAACGTGGCGATCGTCACGACGGCGTCGTCTTGCTTGAGCCGGACGAATTCGCCGAGCCGGCGATGGCCGCCGTGCCAGCCATGGCGTCGGCGTGGCTCGACAGCAACGGCCCCTGGCACGACGCGGCGCGCCGACTCGATCTGATTGGCCTGGCCGCGCGTCGGATGGAGGACGCCGGCGGTCGGGACTGCTTGTCCGCGACGTCGCATCTTCCACGCCAGCACTCCCTTGGAACCGACGGCACTCTGGCCAACATGACGACGGCCGAAAACCTCGCCCTCGCGATCGCAACGGCCTGTCAGAACGACACCATGCACGCGCAGATCGGCGTACGGCCACGCATTGAAGACATGGAGCGCCTTCGGGAGGCCCTTGGCCAGCCTGCGATCCATCTGCTCGGCATCGGACGCGGCGGCTGGGTAGCGGCCCGCTATGCGGAACGCTACCCACGGCATGTCGGGCGCATGTTGCTCGACAGTAGCTGGGACGCGGATGGCTCCGTCGCCGAAGCGATGGAAGCGCGTGTCGAGGAGCGCGGTCGAACGATTCGCCGCGCCGTCGCCGCACTCATCGACGAGCCCGGACGCTATCACGGCGGCGACGACGCGGCCGCCATCCATCGCCGTCTTGGACGGTTGCCGCCCCTGGCTTATGCAACGTGGACACCACGCATCGTCGACGCGGACGATCTGGCCGCCGTGCTTGTCCTGGAGAATCTGTCGGCTCGCCATGCCACGCTATCGACACCAGTCTTGCGCAACGCACTGATCGCCGCCAGGCGCGTCGCCGACATCGATGTCGACATGTCCATTCGTCGTGCGGCAGAGCGCATGCTCGATCGCCTGGATGCCGATGGGACGGGTGATCCGTATGGGTTCGGTCCTCGCGCCTTGAACGCATCCCCGGCACTGACAGCAAGTGTTTTCGCCACGCGTTGCAATGACGGTTCGTGGGGTAGCGATCGCTCGTACTGGCGTAGTCGTACGCGCGAGCTACGTACCGCATGGCCATCCGCCGTCGGCAATGAGCCCTTCCAGGGCATGGTCTGTAGTGAGTGGGCCAGACCGTTCGCTCCTTCCACCGTCCCGGATCTGGAAAGCGTTCCGCCCTTCCTGATGGTCCATGCGGAGTTCGACGACGAGGCCCCCCTGAGGCCGGCGGCAATGATGCTTCAGGGGCACGCTAACGCGAGCATGGTCGTCGCACGTGGCCTTCGGGCTCATGGCGTGCTTGTGCGTCGCGATCGACCTTGCGTGTCCGAGGTGGCCGGTCGCTTTCTGGTCGACGGGATACTTCCCGCGATCAAGCTGACCAATTGCCGGTTACCCTCGCCATCCACGACGCCCTGACGACGCCGCCCGGATCAGAACATGATCTGCGCGCGTACCTCGATGACACGGGGATCGACGCGAACATCGCGTCGGTCGCTGGTCGCGCGGACGTAATTGCCTTGCAGCTTTAGGTACCTGGTGAGGTACCAGTTCGCCCCAAGCGTCCAGTCGTGTTCCGTGCCGCCCAGTGTCGGCCCATCGTCGAGATCCAGCGTGCTGTAGCGAATCAGGAACTCGAGGGCGCCCCACGGCCCCTTAGGCAACACGTCGGCGACGTTGCCGCCGCTGTAGGTCCGGGATTCACCGGTGGCAACCCAGCTTCCGAAGGTGTACCAGCCATGGGCTTCATACGCCGGTTTGTTCTCGAGTTTCACTTTCGCGTCGAGATATTCGCTCTGCACCGACCAGGGCCCGTGAATCCAAAGGCCTTCGAGCCCACGGCGGTCGACATGGTCGGTCACGCTCAGCACACCGGAGTCGATCAGCCGCTGCGTGGGCAGTCCCGCCTCAGGCAGCGCGCGCAAGCGCACGTTCGGCGGTGTATAGCGACCGCGGCCGTCGGTTGTCCCATACGGCGTTTCGCGCGACACCGAGACGCCGAGATGCAGGACGTTGCCAGGGTCGTTTCGCGGCGTCCACGCCGCGCGTCCCGCAACCATGCGGCCGTCGAGATCACCCTGGAGGTTGCCGCCGTGGTAGTAACCCAACTGCACCAGGTATGCCTTGCGCGTCAGTGCCCAGTCGACACCGATACGGCGGTTCGCATAAACCGCTTGCATGGGCAGCGACGGCTCGAGGAACGACGTCGTTCCCGTACTGGTATTGCCTTCGAAGCCGACCGGCGTCTTCATGAAGCCGACGCGCAGCGCACCGTAGTCCTCGCCGAGAACGGCCCTGGTCTGCAGGCGAAAGAAGGTATCCAGCCAGGTGTGGGTCTGAAAGTCGAAGACGGCGGTCGCGTCGTAGACACCCTTCTTGCGAATGAAGAAGCCGAATTCCTTGCGCCGGTTCGTCTGTGCATTCTCGTAGAGGCCGTCGTCGTGTGAGAAGCGATCGACGTCGTACTGGTACTTCAAGGACAGGCCAAGATCCGTACCGTCGGCGAACACGTAGTGGGTCGGCCAGTTGCTGCGCCAGTCGTAATGATTGCCCGGTGCGTCGGTGGCGAACGCGAACACGGGCGCAATCAGCGCCAGGGCACTGAGGGCGATCTTCTTCATATGGTTGCCCCTCCCAGGGCTCAGCTGGCGGCACCAGCCGATGCATCAGGAAGGACTATAGCGTGACCTTGCGAATTCGTTAACTCTTGCGGAACAGGCGCAAAAAAAAGGGGCGCCGAAGCGCCCCTCTCTCCTCACCCCGAGTTGGGAACGCGATCAGATCGCGTAGTACATCTGGAACTCGAGCGGGTGCGTGCTCGCACGGTAGCGGGTCACTTCCTGCATTTTCAGCGCAATGTAGCCGTCGATGAAGTCGTCGGTGAAAACACCACCGGCCTTGAGGAACTCGCGATCCTTGTCGAGGGCGACAAGCGCCTCGTCCAGGCTGGCGCACACCTGCGGGATGTTCTTCTCTTCTTCCGGCGGCAGATCGTAGAGATCCTTGTCGGCCGGTGCGCCCGGGTCGATCTTGTTCAGGATGCCGTCCAGACCGGCCATCATCAGCACGGTGAAGGTCAGGTAGCCCGACTGCATCGGGTCCGGGAAGCGGATTTCGATGCGACGACCCTTCGGGCTCGACACGTACGGGATACGGCAGGAGGCCGAACGGTTGCGTGCCGAGTAAGCGAGCATCACCGGTGCTTCGAAGCCCGGAACCAGGCGCTTATAGCTGTTGGTGGTCGAGTTGGCGAAGGCATTGATCGCACGGGCATGCTTGAAGATGCCGCCGATGTACCACAGCGCCGTCTGCGACAGGCCACCGTAGAGGTCACCGGCGAACAGGTTCTCGCCGTTCTTCGACAGCGACTGGTGGACGTGCATGCCCGAACCGTTGTCGCCGACGATCGGCTTCGGCATGAAGGTCACGGTCTTGCCAGCCTGGTGGGCGACGTTCTTGATGACGTACTTCATCGTCATCAGTTCATCGGCCTTCTTCACCAGGGTGTTGAAGCGCGTACCGATTTCGCACTGGCCCGCGTTCGCGACTTCGTGGTGGTGCACTTCGACCACCTGGCCGAGCGACTCGAGCACCTTGCACATGTCGGCGCGCAGGTCGCCGAGGCTGTCCACCGGTGCGACCGGGAAGTAACCGCCCTTCACGCCCGGACGATGACCCGTATTGGTGCCGTCGTACTTGTAGCGCGACGACCACGCCGCTTCTTCGGAGCCGATCTCGTAGAACACGCGGCCCATGTCGTTCTGCCAGCGGACCGAATCGAAGATGAAGAACTCGGGCTCCGGACCGAAGAAGGCGGTGTCGGCGATGCCGGTCGACTTCAGGTAGGCCTCGGCGCGCTTGGCGATCGAGCGCGGGTCGCGGCCATACGCCTGCATGGTGCTCGGCTCGAGCACGTCGCAGTGCAGGATCAGCTGCTTGTGCGCGCTGAACGGATCCAGGTGGGCGGTTTCCGGATCCGGCATGAGGACCATGTCGGACTCATTGATGCCCTTCCAGCCGGCGATCGACGAACCGTCGAACATCTTGCCGTCTTCAAAGGTGCTCTCGTCGATGGCGTGAGCAGGAAAGGTCGTGTGATGGTGCTTGCCGAGGATGTCGGCGAAGCGGAAATCAACGAACTCGATTTCCTCGTCCTGGATCAGGTTCAGCACTTTCGAAGCGGCGGACATAAAAACCTCGGGTAGGTGGGCGGAGTCCATTTAGCAATCGCCATGCCAGCAGTACCGCCATCGACGGGGCCGCCAGGACCAAGCTTTCGCATCATAGAACGGCTGTGAGGCCGATGTGCAAATGCACCAAAGTGGTGCATTTGCACATCGCTTGCACCAGTCACTGGCCTGGAGGAAGTCCGGCCACCGGTCCCGCCAGGCGGCGACCCCTACGGCGTAATCCTCCCGAGGAACTCCTCCACCAGCGCCGCGCACATCGTCGGAGCCGTCAGCAGAAGCGCGTGGGGTCCATCCACATCCACGATTCGAGCCCCTGGCAGGATTGCCCGCATCGCCTCGGCTGCGGAGCGCGGCACGAGCCAGTCCCGCGTCGCGCGCAGGCACAACACGGGAACGTCGATGCCGGAAAACCGTGTTGGCCCGTCTGACCCAAGTACCGTGCGCAAACGTTCTTGCAGGGTCCGCGTGGTCAGTGCCCCGACCGATGCAATGAACTGCTTTCGGACATGGGCAGTCGGTCGCCACCCCAGCAGAGCAGGCGAGGCGATGGCGGCAACCCCCTGAGACATTCCGAGCAGACCGATGAGAGGTGACAGGTGGCGCGCCATCGGGCGGGGATTGCTCAGAAACGTGGCACACAGAACCAATCCGCGCAGGCCGGCAGGCCGTTCGGCGGCGAGGGTCGCCGCGAGCGGTCCACCGAACGACTCCCCGAGCAGGACGAAATCACCCGGCGGCAGTTGCTGCCGGATCCAGGCTGTGAGTTCCGGATACCCGGTCGCACCGCCTCGCGGGTAAGCGATCGCACGCGTGGAAATGCGGTTTCCCAGTGCTGCGATAAAGGGCTCGAAGAGTTTCGCCGTGCCATCCATCCCGGGAAGAAGCACCAGCTCAGTCATGCAATGCGACGCCCGGCCCGACGACGAAAACGAAGATGGCGGCAGTGAGCACGGCACCGACGATCCACCCCCATGAGGTTTGCCATGGCTCGGCACGAGTCGCCTCAGCCCTGGCAGGTTCCGTCAACGCCGGCACGAAAAGCAGACCGAGCATGCACCCGAAACCGCCGGTCACTCCCACCAGAAGGAAGAGTTTCGGCAGGGGATTCATTGCTGCACCCGCAGCGAGCAGCAAGCCGCCGGCAAGGTAAGCGGGCCAGGTCAGGCGAGGGAGGGTGTGCCGTCCGATGGAAACGGTATCCAGTCGCCTGGCGAGGGATACCGAAGCGAGACGAAGCGATACGTAGTACCCCGCCGCGCCCAGGCCGGCCATGCCAATACGCCAGGCGATGTGCGGCTCCCATCCGCCCATCACCACGGCCAGGTCGCCGAAGTCGAGCACCCCGGAGTACACGGCATAGCCGGTGCCATTGAGCAGGTTGATCGTCGCGAACAGCCAGAGAAAATACGACGCCGGGCCAAACGTGGTGAGACGTCGAAACCTCGCCATCGCGATCCCACCCAGGATGAGGTTCACCAGCGGACCCGCCAGGGCGACGACGCGACTGACCGCGCCCTGCGAGCTCAAACCGACCGTCGTCAGTTGGACAGGCGTGACGTCATCGAGGAACAGCATCGCTACGGCATGCCCCAGCACTTCGTGACACATGTCCATCGCGGCATAGGCGACGACGGCAAGGGATGCCGTCGTGGCGAGACCTCCCGTCGATCGCGTCATGGTGTCCATCCCTGCCCCGTGCCCATTTCGGCGGATTGTGTCGTATCACCTGCGCCGTGGCTACGGCTATGATCGCCGGGCAACGCAGACCATGACAGGGGATGGATATGGCAAGGCAGGGAAACCGACGCGTGCTGCTTTTGGGGGGATTGCTCCTGGCCGTCGCTGCGCTGGCGGCTGTGAAGAGCTGGCCAGCACCGGAAGTGACGTCGACAGGCGATCAGGCGGGACACGCTTTCACCGCGACACCGACCCTCGATGCGTTCATGGCGCAGGTACAGACCGCAGCGAAGATCGCCGATCCGGTCGAGCGCTGCTTAAACATGCCCGACCCGCCGGGTTCGCATTGGCATACGGACGGTGTCGCGGCCTATTGCCGATACCGACTCACCGAGATGAAGGAGATCGCGGGATTCCGCGCGCTCATCGCCGCCGGCAAGGGCGCCGAAGTCGACCGACTGCTTGCCGGGTATCTGCAGATGCAGATGCACGACCCCGGGTATCCGGCCATCTTTGACCAGGCGGTGAGCAGGGCCGGCTTTCATGACGCCGGTGCTGAAACGCGTGCCGCCATCGATGCATGGTTGCGCCAGCGACCGGACAGCGTCTTCGCTGTCGCCGCCAGTGGCATGCAATACCAGCAGGCCGCATTCGCCGCACGCGGCGCCGACTTCGCTTCGAAGACGAGTAGCGAACAGTGGCGCGAGGCGCGAAAGCTGGCTGAACTCGCGCGTCGGGATCTGGATCGCGCGGCGACGATGTCACCGGCCATCCCGACGATTTACGCGGACATGCTTCGCATGGGCGTGTTGACTGGCGATAGTCGTTACGCCATGGCCGCTATCGAACGTGGATTCGCGGTGCAACCGAACAACCTGCCCCTACGTCTGGACCAGGCCGACTTCACGGGCCGGAAGTGGGGCGGCAGCACCGCATGGGTCGCGCGACAAGCCGACGAAGCCGCCGTCGCCGCCAAGAACACGCCTCTGCTCTGGGTCGCCGCCGGCAATGCGCGCATCGAGGCTGCGACTGAGGGGCACCTCACGCGCCCCACGGACGGTCGCTTTCTGGCGTTGGCCGATGAAGTGGCCACGGCCTACAGCCTGAGTCAGCTTGCCGCTGACGCCAACCGCGCACGGAAGAGCGACGAGGCCTTCGTGCTCGCCGTGGAAGCGATACGGTTCGACAACGCGCAGGGCGACGCCCTCTATGTGTTGGGTTACCTCGCCACGCAAGGCTATTACCGTGAATGGGCCAAGGCCGAGCTGATCCGCGCGGCGAAGGAGCATCCGGACGACGTGGATGTCGCCGCTGACGCAGGTGTCGAGTTGCGCTACCTCGGTGAGCCTGCTTTGGCGGAGTCGTTGATGGTTTACGCCACCGAGCACGAGAGGGACGACTGGGTTCTCGCGATGCTTGGCGACTTTTACTCGCACGAGGGACACAACTACCCGAAGGCAGGCGCGATTGCCGACGAATTGATGCGGCGAGACCCTGGTAACGCCAACGGTTATGTCATTCGGGCATGCGTGGACAAGGACACGAACAGTCCGAACCGCTACCGCTCGGCCAGGGATTTCCTCGCACGCTTCGGCGACGATCCCAAGCAACAGGGTCCTGCCGCGGAGATACGTGCGTGGCTCGCGGCGCACCCGGAACCGTCGACGGGTTGAGCGCTAAGGCGAGGTGCCCCACGGCAGGGTTTGGCGGGCCCGCCCACATCGCTTACCCTGCATGCCCCACCACGGGCGTGCGTTACCTCGCGGCCGTCGAATGCTTCCCCAGGCTTCGTCGACCGGCGCCCCGCCATTGCGATCCCTGTCATGACCAAGAAAACCGAGAACGACACGCCGGATAGCGGCCGACGCCGCCTGTTGGGTGGCCTCGCCACGACGGGCGCCGTGCTCGCACTGGGCGGCGTGGCTGAGGTCGCCGCAGGCGATTCGAAAGCTCTTGCGCCAGCACCCGGCGGCAAGGCACTCGACGCGCTGCTGGAAAAGCACATCCAGCACGTCGTCGTGATCTACGCGGAGAACCGCAGTTTCAATAACCTGTTCGCCGAGTTCCCCGGTTTGCAGCAGCCCTTGAGCGCCGTGCCTGCGGAACGTTATCTGCAGCGCGATCGCGACGGCAAGCCGCTGACCACGCTGCCGCCGATCTGGGGCGGGCTCGTGCCACACCAGCAGGTGGTCGATCACAAGCCGTACAAAGTCGGCGAACAGGACATCACCGGCCTGCCCAATGCGCCCTGGGCCTTGCATACGGGTGACGGCACCCCGTTGCCGCACGGCCTGGTCACGCGCGATCTCGTGCATGCGTTCTATAACAACCAGCTGCAGATCAACGGTGGCAAGAACGACGGCTTCGTCGCCTGGGGCGACAACGGCGCGATGACCATGGGCCACTACGCGTCGGCACCGGTGCATCTTCGCTTGTGGCGCCTCGCCGAGCAGTACACGCTCTGCGACAACTTCTTCATGGGCGCCTTCGGTGGTTCGTTTCTCAACCACCAGTACCTCGTGGCCGCGCAGCCGCCGTTCTATCCGGACGCCGACAAGAGCCCAGCGCAGTTCGGCATCGCCGTTACCGAAAGCGGCGATCCACTGGATTACCGCTTGAAGATGGCCGACGAGTCGCCGGCCAGCGCCATGCAGGGCAAACCCAAATTCGCCCACCACAACCAGCTCACGCCGGACTTCTTCGCCGTCAATACGATAGGCCCGCCCTACTCGCCCGGCTTCAACGTCGATCCGAAGAACCCGTTGCTCGCCGATGCAACGAGCCCGAATACGCTACTGCCGCAGAAGCATAAGCACATCGGCGACGTCCTTTCGGACAAGGGCGTGGACTGGGCGTGGTATGGCGGTGGTTTTCAGGCTGCGCTCGACGGCAAGGGTGACGGCGAAGGTGACGAGAAACATTTCCCCCAGACGCCCAACTTCCAACCGCATCACCAGCCGCTGAACTACTTCGTCACGCTCGCGCCCGGCACGGAAGCGCGGAAGCGACACCTGCGTGACGGCGGCACCGGCGAGACGGCAAAAACCAATCGCTTCCTCGCCGACGTTGCCGCCGGGAAACTTCCGCCGGTCACGTTCTACAAGCCGCAAGGCGACCTCAATATGCACGCCGGTTACTCCGACGTCGAAGCCGGTGACCGCCATATCGCTGGCGTCGTGCATGCGCTGCGCACCAGCCCGCACTGGAAGGACATGCTCGTCATCGTCACCTTCGACGAGAATGGTGGGTGGTGGGATCACGTCGCGCCGCCGAAGGGCGATCGCTGGGGGCCGGGTACGCGCATTCCGGCACTGGTGATCTCGCCGTACGCGAAGAAGGGCCATGTGGAGCACACCATCTACGACACGGGATCGATCGCGCGCTTCCTGACGCGACGCTTCAACCTGGAAAAGTTGCCCGGGTTGAAGACGCGTGAGGAGGCGATGGTGGCAGCGGGCGGACCGGCGCCGGGGGATCTTACGGAAACGCTGGATTTTTCGGCCACCGGCTAAGAGCATCGCCGATGAATCGGCTCAGTGCCCCGGCGTTCCCCCCGACACAAACGGCGGCTTGGCGAACCACACGGCGACCATCKCCAGCAGGAAGATCAACGCAAAGCCCCAGAACACATCGTTCACCGCCAGCGTCGCCGCCTGCATGTCGACAATACGATTCAGTGCGGCGTTCGCCGTCGGGCCCTGAATGCCGAACGCCTGAAAGCGATCCAGGTACTCCGTCGTGCTCCGGCTTCCCGCACTGACGTTCTCCGCCAACACGGCGTGGTGATAGGTCGTGCGATGCGAATACATGGTGGTACTCACTGCGGTCGCGATACTGCCTGCCAGCGTTCGGAAGAAATTCGAAAGTCCCGACGCGCTCGCTACCTGCTCGTCCGGCATACCGGACAGGATGATCTGGTTCACCGGCACAAAGAACAGTGCAATACCCGCGCCCATGCACAATCGCGGGATCGCCATTTCGCTGTACGGCGCGTTGGTGCTCAACGTCGACATGTAGAACGACGCACCGGCAAAGACGGCGAAGCCCACCGTGTTGAGCACGCGAAGATCGAACTTGCTCTGGAACGCACCCACCAGTGGGGACAGCACGATCGCCAGGATGCCGATGGGTGCGACAACGAAGCCAGCCCAGGTCGCCGTATATCCCAGGACCTCCTGCACCCACATCGGCATGACGACGGTACCGCCGAAGAAGGCAAACATGCCCAACGACAGGCACAAGACGCCGACGAAGAAGTTACGTCGCTTGAGGAGTCGGAGGTCGACGACGGGATGCTTGTGCATCAGCTCCCAGGCGATGAGGAACGTCAGGCAGATCACCGAGACAATGGCCAGTACCGTGATCGTCTTCGAGGTGAACCAGTCGTCGTCGTTGCCGTTGTCGAGCATGAACTGCAGGCAGCCGATGCCCACCGCCAGCAAGAACAGGCCGATCGCGTCGATCGGCGCCTTCACCACCTTGGATTCGCGATCGCGCAGCAGGGCATAGGTGACCACGACGGCGAAGATGCCCACCGGGATGTTGATGAAGAAGATCCACGACCAGTGGTAGTTGTCGGTGATCCAGCCACCGAGAATCGGACCGAACACCGGCGCCACGACGACCGTCATGGCCCATAGCGCCAGCGCGATGGGTCGTCTGGCGACCGGGTAGTTGTTGAGCAGGAGGGTTTGCGACAACGGCACCATCGGACCGGATACCGCACCCTGCAACAGTCGGAAGACGATCAGCATGGGCATGCTTTGTGAGAAGCCGCATAGCGCCGAGAACACAACGAACAGCATGACCGACGTCATGAAGGTGCGCACTTCACCGAATCGACGGGCGACCCAGCCGGTCAGCGGCTGCATGACAGCACTGGCCATCGAGTACGCGCTGATGGCCATGGTCCCTTCGTTGCTGCTCACACCGACGTTGCCGGCGATGGTCCGTACCGACACGTTGACGATGGAGATGTCGAGCACCTCCATGAACGTCGCCAGAGCGACGCCGGCCGTTAGCAGCACAAGTGCGCCACCGGTCAGCGGCGACTTCGACGCCCCGTTACCGTTCTGCCCGGGCATCGATCAGCTGCCGTGCCTGGCCGGGACTGGCTTGGGTGTCGCGTCCACGGTATTGGCGCGGATGATCTCTTCGGCGTGTTGGTCGGCTTCGCCCATCTCCTGCTCGTAGACGGTGGTGCTGGCGAGCGGCTTGCTTCGCACCGTGTCGGAGAGGACGCGACCGTCGCGGTCGTGCGTATCGACGTTCACGTCGGTCGACAGACCGATGCGCAGCGGGTGCTTGCGGAGGTCTTCTGCATCGATCGCCACCCTGACCGGCAGGCGCTGCACGACCTTTATCCAGTTTCCGGTAGCGTTTTCCGCGGGCAGCAGCGAGAACGCGCTGCCCGTGCCGGCGTTCAGACCGACGATCTTGCCGTGGTACTCCACGTCGGAATACATGTCGGTCGTGAGCTTCACCGGCTGGCCGATGCGGATGTGCTCCAGCTGGGTCTCCTTGAAGTTCGCGTCCACCCAGAGGTCCGACAACGGTACGACCGTCAGCAGGTCCTGGCCCGGCTGGATGCGCTGGCCGACCTGAACCTGGCGCCGTGCGGCATAGCCTTCGATCGGCGAGACGATCGCATTGCGACCATTGTTGACCCAGGCATTGCGGAACTGCGAGCGCGCCTGGATCACGGCCGGGTAATTCTCGACCGTCGTGCCGTCGACCTGTGCGTGCGCGGCGGCGGCTTCGCGTTCGGCAGCATCCAGCGCGGCCTTGGCTTGCTGCATCTGACGCTTGCCGGTATCGACTTCTTCGGCCGACACGGCCCGACGCTCGAGCAGCGGATGGCGACGGTTGTAATCGTCACGCGCCTGCTCGTACTGGGCACGGCGCTGGGGGATTGCGGCATCGGCCTGGTTGGCCTGCTGCATCTTTGCCTGGGCTTCGCGCACGGCCTGGGCGAGCTGACCTTCCGCGTTCATCAGGCTCACGCGGGCATCGACGGGGTCCAGCTTGATCAGCACCTGGCCCTGATGCACCCGCTCGGTTTCTTCCACGCCGACTTCGATGACCGTCCCGGCGATGCGCGACGAGATGGTCACCATGTCGCCCTTCACGTAGGCGTCGTCGGTGGTTTCGCGTTGCGAGAAAACGAAAATATAGAGCAACAGCCAGGCCAGCCCCGCGAGAAGGAATACCGCCGCGATCACGGAAAGGACGATCACCTTCTTGCGCCTGGCCTTCGGGTCGTCCTTTTCCTTCTCCTTGCCATCCTTGTCTTTGTCCTTGGC
>NZ_JBFUAT010000064.1:0-13054 GCF_056406135.1 Luteibacter sp. P1_D3
TCTGGTTGACGTTCGACGTTCCGTTGAGGTGCTGCGTGATCCCCATGCCATAGGTGACGATGGTCGCGTTCGACCGTGCGTATGCCTCTGCGACGACCCTGAGTTCGGCTTCACGCAATCCGGACGCCGCCTCGATCGATAGCCACGTCGTCGCCCGCAGAGTTGCGACAAGTTCTCCGAACCGCTCGGTATGCGCCGCGATGAACTCGTGATCCAGAACTGCCCCGCCGTCGGTCGCCGCGTCGTCGAGGTCGATGAGCGCCTTCATGACGCCGTTCAGGGCGGCAGCGTCGCCACCGACGATCGGCTGGAGATAGGTCGAAGCGATATTCGTCGACGAGAACGTGCCCATCTCGAGTGCGTTCTGGGGGTCCGCGAATCGCTCGAGTGCACGCTCGACCAGCGGATTGAACACGATGATGGGGACACCCCTGCGAGCCACCTCGTGGAGGGTTCCCATCATCCGTGGATGATTCGTGCCCGGGTTGTGGCCCATCGCGATAATGAGGTCGCAGTACTCGAAATCATCGAGCGAGACGGTACCTTTGCCAACGCCTATCGAATGCGGAAGACCCACGCTAGTCGCTTCGTGACACATGTTCGAACAGTCGGGAAAGTTATTCGTTCCAAACTCGCGCGCAAAAGTCTGATAGAGGAAGGCGGCTTCGTTCGATGCGCGGCCAGATGTATAGAACTCGACCTCGTTCGGGTCGAGCCCTCTCAGCGCGGTGCCGATGGCATCGACAGCCTCATCCCAACCCACCGCCTCGAATTTGTCGACATCCGCGCTGTAGACCATCGGCTCGGTCAACCTTCCTTCGTTCTCGAGCTGGTAATCGGACCACGCCAGGAGAGATGTCACCGTATGCCCGGCGAAGAAGGACGGCGTGACGCGCTTCTTCGTTGCCTCCCAGGTCACCGCTTTCGCACCATTCTCGCAAAACCGGAACGTGGACCTATGGTCTTTGTCGGGCCAGGCACAGCCCGGACAGTCGAAGCCGTCGGGCTGGTTCGTGTTGAGCAGCGTCATCGTCGCTTCAGGCGCCCGCATCTGGTCTAGCACGGCCTTTACCGTGGCTCGCAGGGCGCCCCAGCCGCCTGCCGGATGACTGTAGGGACGAATGCCCTCGATATCTTTGCCGGCCATGGTCGGGTCCTCCGCGGGTAAGCATCTGTCCATATGTCATATCAGGCGATGGCGTGCCCAGGACACCCCCACTCGGGTGTTGAAATGGCCCGGCTTAGCTAGCAAGCTGAAGAGGCGTACGGCGCACGTCGGTGACGCCGGGCTGTTCTGACCGAGGAGTCCAAGGATGATTGAGTCGAGCCATAGCCCGCCTGTGATTCGTGTGCTCATCGCCGAGGATCACCCCGTCATGCGGCACGGGCTCACCTCAGCCCTGTCACGGGAAGTCAGTCTCGAGCTCGTCGGCGAGGCGGTCGACGGTGCCGATGCGGTTGCTAAATTCCGTGCCCTTAAGCCCACGGTTACCTTGATGGACCTACAGATGGCCGGCATGGACGGGCTCCGGGCCATCGAGCTCATCTGCAAGGATTTCCCTGATGCGAACATCATCGTCCTGACCAGCTATCCGGGCGACGCCCGGATCATGCGCGCGCTTTCGCTCGGCGCCACGTCGTACCTGTTGAAATCCGCGACGATCGAGGAAATCGTCAAGACGATCCGCGCGTCCGTTGCTGGGCGTCATGTCATCGGCGCGGAAGCCGCTCACGAACTCACGAAACACATAGGCGGAGAAGTCCTCACCGTTCGCGAGGTGAGCGTACTTCGACTGGTCGCGAGGGGCCAAAGCAATCGGGAGATTGCGGGCCTCCTCGCCGTTTCCGAGGAGACCATCAAGTCGCGCATGCGCAGCATCATGTCGAAGCTCGGTGCGCTCGATCGCGCGAACGCGGTAATGATCGCGGTGCAGCGCGGCTTCATCGATCCCTGATGGGTCGCTACCGGCGACTGTAAGCTTCCCGCCCAGGCACGCGAACGTGAATCTCGGTGCCTTCGCCCGGAGCCGTGTCCATGCGAACGGTGGCGCGCAAGCGCTCCGCGCGCTCACGCATGCCGAGCAACCCGAAGTGCCGTTCCTTCAACGACGTTGCAAGTGCGCGCTCGTCCATCCCGCTACCGTCATCGGCGATCACCAGCCACAGATGCTCGTCCTCGTACGACACGCCGACGTCGACGCGGGTCGCCCCTGCATGCTCGAATGCGTTTCTCACCGCTTCGATGCCGATGTCGCGAAGCTCGCCATAGACCTCGTGTCGAAGCGGACGCGGGATTCCCGAGACCTTGAGAATAAAAGGGACACCGTGGATTTCGGACAGCCGGCTGCCTTCGTTGGACAGCTCGTCATAGAGGCCCAGGCCATGATCCTGCGAACTACGCAGGGCGCCGATTCGCTCGCGCCCCTCGATAAGAGCGCATCTCGCCTCGTCGACGAGCCTTGCCACGTCCGTCCTGTGGCGCTCGGGTAACGACGTATCCGACGACCAGGTCTGTATCGTGAGCGTCAGCCCCTGGAAGCGCTGGATCAGCGTGTCGTGGATATCACGAGCTACGGCCTCGCGTTCCTCCGCCCGGATCTTCAGCTTCCGGGTGATCGACCGGGTCCGCAGGTGGTAAGCCAACCAGAGCGCACCGACGAACGGAAGCAAGAGAAGGAGGCGAAACCAGCCGGTTTCATGGAGGCTCGGCAAGCGCTCGAATACAAGCGTGGTTGTCCCGGCCGTTTTTCCGAGGGCATTGATGGCGCGCACTTCGAATCTAAAGCGGCCTGGCRGAAGGTTGGTGAACGTCGCCTCGCGGCGCGCGCCAGCATCGTCCCACTCATCCGACAACCCGACCAGGCGGTAGGAAAAATGCACGCCTTCTGGTTTGGCCAAGGTCGCCGTGGCGTATCCGATGCGTATTTCATCCTGATCGGGCAGAAGCCGAAGTCGTTCAAACGGCGGCATAGTAAGTGCACCGGATACCCAAACGCTGTCGATCCGCGGCGCGGCCGGAACCGTCGGGTCGCTGATATGGGTGGGATCGATCCATGAGAGCCCACCCATGGTCTGCGCCCAGATCCTTCCATCGGGCCCCTTGCGCAACGTCGGCAGCGTACGGTCAGGATCGGGGGCTCCGCTGAGCCCGTCCTTCTGGGTCAGCACATCGAATGCCAGCGGCTCGCGACTTCCACCGATCAATGACGCAACATTCTTCTGGCGCGAGCGCATGACGCCGTCGAGGGTCTGGATCCAGAGGTGGCCCGAATCGCTCTCCACGATGCCCGTCGTCGAAGCCAGGCTTGCGCTATCGACGACCCGGAGTGAGAGGAACGCCTTCCCGTCGAAGTGCTGTACTCCCGCATCGCCACCGATCCAGATGCCGGAATCGTCAGGATACAGTGCTCTCACCGGTCCCGTGGCGAGACCATCGGACCGGCGAAAGACATCGATCCGGATCCCGCGAATGCGCACCAGTATCGGTTGCGAACGTATGCCGAGCCACAGCGTGTCGTGCTTGTCGAAGACGGCTACGCCGGCCGCGCCGGGCAGGGCCGGCAGATCGCTCCAGACGAGCCCGTTCCACGATTTGGGGATCGTCGCGACCCCTGGTGGACATGTGACGACACGACCTCCGCTATCCACGGCGATGCAATCGATGTTGCTTCGGATGCCGGGATACGGGTTGGGTGCGACCAAGGCTGCCTCGTCACGACCCAGTTTCCAGAGGCCGTCCAAGTTCGCGGCCCACGCGACATTGCGTGACCCGTCGTAGGCAAGTGCAAGCGTCATGGCCCCACGCGGCCCGAAAGGCATGGGTTGCCTAGGCAGTTGCCCGTGGAGGAAGGGTTTGGTCTCGCTGGTCACCCAAACGTCGCCGGTCGCACCTGTCGCCACGGAGACCTCGTGAATGGCCGGTGGCAGATCGACCGAGGTAAAAGCGGCACGTCTGAAGAGATCCAGACCGCCGTCCGTCCCCACCCATATGTTGCCCTCACGATCCTCGAGCAGTGGCCAGGCAAAACTTCCGGTCAAGCCGTCTACCTTCCCGAACCGTTGGGCGACGGGCACGCGCCCCGACGACTCGGCGTTGTCCAGCTCCTGCGGCGATATGTAGCGAAAGCCTTCGCCGTCGGTGATCCAAAGCGCCCCGGTGCGTGACTCCAGCAGCGCACGCTGGTTATCCGTTGCAAGGGGGCGAGCCCGTTCCGTCAACGTGACGCCATTCCGCTCGAAAATGTGCAGCGCATCGGGCGTTCGGACGTACAACCTCCTTCCCTGTCCCGCCTGGACCCGAAAGACTTTTTCAGGCATGTCGGAGACGGCCCGCCAGGGCCCTCCTTCCTTCGCGCGAACTTGCAGGCCGTCGCCAGCGGCGAGCCATTCGTTGCCGTCCGCGTCCACGGTGGCGCTCTCGGGGCGCATGCCGGCTGCCGGAACAAACGTACGTCGCCATCGACCTCCCACGAATTCGAAGATCCCACTCAAGGTAACCGAGCTGACGCGCCCCGTAGGTCCCCTGAAGAAACGTGCGCGAGTGCCGATGTAGCCCTGCTGCTCGCCGTATACCGTCAGGCTGCCGTCCTTCGCGAGCGACGGCCCTGCCGTGTCGCTATCCATCCACACGCCGCCACCCTCGGCGGGAAACAGGTAGGTCACCTGTGCTTGCTGGTACGACTGGCCCGGGCGCGGGACGAAGGGCTGGAAACTGACGCCATCGAATCGCACTATGCCCTTCGTTGCCGTCGCCCAAAGGAATCCGTCGTCATCCAGCACCAAGCTCGAGACGTCACCGGGCGCGCCGAACTCCTTGGAATAGGCGACGTGCACGAAACTGTGGAGTGCCTCGGTGGCAGGCGCCGCCGCAGACATCGAGATGTCCGGGAAAAAAAGGGCTGCCAACCCAAGCACCACCATACGCCTGACCATTGCCTCTTCCCCCACCCATGATCGAACAGTCCACCGGACTCACCGTGCTACGCAACCGCTGAGACCCCTCGACATGCCCATTGACGGCCGATGTCGATGGAGCCTCACATTCAGTCCAGGCGACGACCAGAGAAGAACATCGCGAGGACGCGTTGATCGCCCGCCGTCACCCGGACCTCTCGCGCGGTGTCCGCGGCCGGCCAGAGCGGCACCTCCATGCCGTCGGCCGCGAATCCGACCCCGTCAGCCTGGAACGCGCCGTAGATCGGGAGGGCAAACAGGACGTCTCCCGCGGGAATCTGCAGAGACCACGCCGCACCTGGATTGAGGCAGACCTCCAGCATGGTGACGTCCGTCGGTGTCTCCAGCGGCGATTCGAGGCCCTCATAGCCGCCCAGCGGTACCCTGACCCTCACATCCCCACGGGACGTGACGGGCACGTCCTCGGGCTCGAGAGAGAGTGCGGCTGCCTCGATGGCGCGATCCGCGGGCGCCAGGTCCACGAAGATCTGCAACGAATGCACCGTCTTTCCGACCTCGGCCGGCACTTCGTCGTGGGTGATGCCACGCCCGGCCGTCGTCCAGTGGAGGCCGCCCGGCCTGATGATGTTGTGCGTACCGATGTCGTCCTTATTCTCCACGCCGGCTTCGGAGTCGAGAAAAACATACGACACCGCCGACATGCCTCCATGGCTGTGCGGGGGAAATGTGGGCGCACTCATCCATGCATGGTCCACGCCGAGGAATGGACCCAACGCTCCGTGTGGACCACGAAGCGTGGTGGCACGGAAGTGGGCGCCGAGGTTCATGCGACTCAACCCCAGGACGTTCATTCGGCTTACTCCTGGGTGACTTCGATGTCGGCCAGCGTCGGGTAGTCGATATAACCTTCGTCCGTGCCGCCGTAGAACATGTTACGGCGAGGTTCGTTAAGCGGGCCATCCAGTTTCAGGCGCTCCACGAAGTCGGGATTGGCGAGGACCATCTGGCCATAGGCTTCGAGATCCGCGATATGCGCCGCGACATCGGAACCGACGGCATCGAGCACTCGGCCCGGGCGATTCAGGATGAACGTGCTTTTCCACGTTTTCCGCATGTCGTTGAGCAACGCGTCGTTTCCGAGGTGCATGACATGCAGGTAGGCGAGGCCCAGAAAGTTCAGCTCGGTGACGAGGTATCGGTAGAGATCGGCGGCATCCGGGCCTTCGTCGATACCCCACATCGCCGTACCAGGCGACAGGCGGATCGCAGTGCGGTCCGCACCGATCTCGTCCGCGATCGCCTGGGCGACTTCGATTGCAAACCGCGCGCGGTTTTCGATGGAGCCGCCGTATTCATCAGAGCGCTGGTTGGCGCTCGGCGCGAGGAACTGGTGAATGAGGTAGGCATTCGCACCATGGATCTCGACACCGTCGGCGCCCGCCTCGATCGCGCGGCGGGCGGCGTGACGGAAGTCCTGCACCGTCCGGCGAACTTCGTCGGTCGTCAGCTCCCGCGGCACCGGAATATCCTGCATGCCCGACATCGTGAACATGGGTGCGCCCGGCGCGATCGCCGACGGTGCCACGCCTTGACGATGGTGCTGCGTGTTGTCGGGATGCGACATGCGACCCGCATGCATCAGCTGGATGAAGATGCTGCTGCCCTTTGCGTGTACAGCGTCGGTCACCACCTTCCAGCCCGCCACGTGGTCGTCCGAATAGATACCCGGCGTGGTCATGTACCCCTGCCCGTCCTCGGACGGCTGGGTGCCTTCGGTAACAATGAGGCCCACGCCCGCGCGCTGCGCGTAGTAGGTTGCCGCACTGTGGCCCGGTGTTCCGTCATGCTGCGCGCGCGATCGGGTCATCGGGGCCATGACAAAGCGGTTGGCCAGCATGATGCGACCCATGTGAAACGGTTCAAACATCGTATTCATTCGATTTCTCCCGGTTGCCAGTATTTGTGGGAGAAGTTAGGTCGCTGACGACATGGGATAAAGATGGTAAATTGGATCAAATTGTCCCATTTATGGAGCAATGATGGACGACTATCTGCGGGACATGGCGCTCTTCGTCGAGGTCGTCAAAGCTAGGGGCTTCCGCAAGGCGGCGGAGGCGGTCGGCATTCCCAACTCCACCCTGTCGCGCCGGATCACCGAGCTCGAGAAGGCCGTCGGCCTGCGCTTGCTGCACAGGACAACGCGTCGCATCGAGCCGACCGAAGCGGGCCAGCTGTATTTCGAGCGGTGCAAGCGAATCGTCGACGAAGCGCGCCTAGCGCACGAACAGCTGACCGACATGCTCGCGCAGCCCACCGGCACGCTGCGGGTTTCCTTGTCGGTCGATTTTGCCCTCTATTACCTGGCACCACTCATCGCAGAGTTCGCCGGACTATTTCCAGGCCTTACGTTCGACTTCGACCTGACACCGCGCCGCGTCGACCTGGTGGCCGAGCCCTTCGACATGGCGATTCGCATGGGGGAGTCGGCCGACTCCAATCTGGTTGCACGAAACATTGCGACGCTGATACCCCGTCTCTACGCATCACCCGCCTACCTGCGGAAATACGGCGAGCCGTCCACCCCGGAAGACCTCCTGGGACATGCGTGCTTCACGATCCTGCGGAATGGCCACTGGCACCTTCGCAATGGCGAACGTACCGTCGACCTGCCGGTCGGTGGTCGGATCCAGGTCAACAGCATCGGCATGATCAAACGTCTCGCGACGCTGGACATGGGCATCGTCCTCATGACGAACGCCGTGATCGCGCAGGAAGTGGCGGACGGGACGCTACGCCGCGTGCTGCCGGGGTGGAGCGGTAACCCGATCCCCGTCTACGCGATGACCGAGACACGCCTGCTTCCCGCCAAAGTGCAGCGCTTCATCGACTTCCTCAAGGAACGCCTGGCCTCGGCAGGAGCAGGCGAGCCCTGAGAACCCCCATTCGATCCACGAAAGATCCCCGTAAGAGTGGAGACGCTTCAGGGGCGGGTCGCATAAGGTCGCTGGAAGCGACGCCGGTCGCTTCGGCCATCATCAAAGGGAAACACCCATGACCCTACTCGTACCTCCGTTCACCCTCGAAACGGCAGTCGCCAAAGTGCGCGCTGCCGAAGACGGATGGAACAGCCGTGATCCCTCCCGGGTTGCGCTGGCCTATACCCCGGATTGCCAGTGGCGAAACCGCGCCGAGTTCGTCACCGGCCGCGAACAGATCGTGGAGTTCCTGACCCGAAAGTGGCAGCGTGAGCTCGACTATCGCCTGATCAAGGAGCTGTGGGCCTTTACCGAGAATCGCATCGCTGTCCGTTTTGCTTACGAATGGCACGACGACAGCGGTAACTGGTTTCGATCCTACGGAAACGAGAACTGGGATTTCGATGGGGAAGGCATCATGCAGCGTCGCTATGCGTGTATCAACGACGCCCCTATCGAGGAAGCGCACAGGGAGTTCCACTGGCCGCTGGGACGACGCCCGGACGATCACCCGTCGCTGTCAGATCTCGGACTCTGATCGACAACCGTGAGCGCGGATTCCCCGACCGGGGACGCACCGCTCAGCGCCTGCAACGCCGAGCGCAACCGGGGCGCTGCAAAATCGATGAATCTACGCAATTTCACGGGCATCTGGCCACGCGACACATGCACCAAGTGGACCGGAATCGGATCAGGCTCGTAGTCGCACAGCACGAGTCTCAGGTGGCCGGCCCGCACCGCGTCGGCCACCTGGTAGTGGAGCAGCCGCGCGACTCCCACGTGGGCGACGGCCGCGTCTGCCGCCGCCTCGGTCGTGGAAACACGAAGCCGCGGCATGACCGTTACATCGATCAGGTGCCCCTTGCGGGGATCGCGGAATCGCCAGGCCGACGCGAAGAACCCGGTTTCGGGGCACACCGTTGGCAGGTCGAGCAACGCAGCTGGCGACCGTGGCACTCCGTGGCCATCGAGCACCCGGGGGCTGGCACAGGTCACCATGCGCATCTGCCCTAAGTGTGTGGCAACCATGGAGCTGTCTGGCAGGTCACCGATGCGGACGGCCATGTCGACGTGTGCGTCGACCAAGTCCAGCGTGCGATCGGCGAGCATGAGCCGGATGTTGATATCGGGGAACGACGCAAGGAAAGCCGCTACGACGGGCAACACGCATTGCCTGCCGAACTGAAGTGGTGCCGTCAGGACCAACTCGCCCTTCGGCGTCGTGAATTCGCCCGCGGCTTCGCGCTCAGCCTGCTCGACCTGCTCCAGGATCCGCCTTGCGTTGGCAACGTAAATCGCCCCGGCGTCCGTGAAGGTGATTTTCCGCGTCGTTCGGACGAGAAGGCGACTCCCGATGATGCTCTCGAGCTCGGAAATCTTCCGGCTGAGTGTCGGCAGCGGAACCTCGATCGCGCGCGCCGCAGCGGAAAACGTACCGGCATCGGCGACTGCAACCAACATGGCCATGGCCTCGAAACGATCCATTCTTCCGAATTCCGATAAAGTATTTCTCGATGTTGCTGGATTATCAGACTGGTCCGGGTGGCGCAACCTTATCTACATCACGGCCAATACCGGCCAGCAAAACGACGAGGAAACCGCCATGTCACGCTTTACCATTCCCGCCCTGGACGAAGCCCCGGAAGCATCCAAACCGATCCTGCAGACCATCCACAAGCAACTGGGCGTGGTTCCCAATATCTTTCGGCTCGCCGGCAAGAGCGCGGTAGCGCTGACGGCACTCACCGGACTCCAGGGCGCCCTGTCGAAGGCGCTCGACGTCAAGACCCGGGAACGCATCGCCCTTGCCGTGGCACAGGTCAATGGATGCAACTACTGCCTGTCTGCGCATACGTACATCGGCCTGAACATGGCGAAGATCAGCCCCGAAGAGATCGCACTCAACCGCAAAGGTACGTCGTCCGATGCCAAAGCAGCGGCCGCCGTGACCTTCGCCACACGGGTGGCAACGTTGCGTGGCCGGGTCAGTGACCAGGAACTGCATACGGTACGCACCGCAGGTTATAGCGACGCGGAGATCATCGAAATCATCGCGCTGGTCGCCGAGAATACCTTCACGAACCTTCTCAACGAAGTGGCGAGAACGGATATCGACTTCCCCGCGGTCGARTTCACCGAAGCAGCGTGACAGGACTAACCATGGGCGCCGGCGGCAACGCCGACGCCCTGCGTCCCGCCAGAACCGCATGCATGGAAACGGCGCCAGACCAATGGCGTGGTGTCCTCGCGGCGCGAGAACACGCGAGTGAAATGAGCCTGGTCCGCAAATCCGCACACGGTCGCGATCTCCGCGATCGGCGTGCCTGTACATTCGAGCAAATGCTTGGCGTGTTCCACGCGCTGTCCGAGCAGCCATTGGTGGGTGCTCACGCCCGTCGATCGTTTGAAGAGCCGGCTGAAGTAGCTCACCGATAGCCCGCAGGCGTTGGCCAGCTCTTCAGGGGATACGCCTTCCTGCAAGCGAGATTGCATCAAGCCCGTCGCACGGCGGAGTTGCCATGGTGCCAACGACTCCGATCTCGGAGGAACGTTGCGCGGATCGCACGAGAGTGACACGTGCGCCATGACGGCTTGGGTGAGATGACCGATCGCCTCGGAAAAGGCTCCCGAACGGTTCTCCGCCAGATAGAGAATGGCGGCGGAGATGCCCGCCAGGGGGCCATCCCCGCATGTGCGCGGCGCCCGTCCTTGCGAATTTCCACGATCCGCAACGATACGATGCACGACATCGCCGGGATCTGGGTCATTTGGATCACCAACAGACGGCACGGCCTGGTGATCCCGGCAAGATGCCAGGAGCGGGCCGTGTCGATGAGTGTCTTCGCAGAGATGGCGAGGGAACCCTCTCCGCTGGACCCGGCGGTGTCGCGAAGGACCAGCCGCAGGCTCTCATCGAGCGCCATGACAGAGGAAAAGATGCCCGGTGCGGCAGTGGACGTCACCAGGGTCGTTTCGGACCCGAGGTCGTAGTCTTCCAGTGCGCAGGTAATCCCGCCGGGCAGCTCCATGCACCAACGCACGGCGGCACCCACGATCGCGGGCGCGTTGCCCGTGCTACTGCAAAGGCCATCGGCCATGCTTACCCCTCGCCCGTTCAATGCAACGTTAGCGGTCGCTTACCTTGTGATCGAGGAAGCTACGGATCAGCGGCCCCATCTCATCGAGCTTGTCCTCCAGCGCGAAATGGCCGGTATCGAGAAGATGCATCTCGGCCTGGGGCAGGTCGCGCAGGTACGGGCTCGCGCCTTCGGCAGGGAAGATCTTGTCGTTTTTGCCCCAGACGATCAGGGTCGGCGGCTTGCGTTCGCGGAAGAACGCCTGGAACTTCGGATAGAGCGGGAGATTCGTACGGTAGTCGTAGAAGAGATCGAGCTGTATGTCCTTGTTACCCGGCCGATCGAGCCCCGCCTGGTCGATCACCCAGTTGTCCGGACTGATGCGTGAAAGGTCCTTGACGCCGTCCGTGTACTGGAACTTGGTCGTCGGCAGCGTCACCAGATCGGATAGTGCTTCGCGGTGCTGCATCGAGCCGTCGGCCCAATACGCCTTGATTGGATTCCAGAAGTCGCGGATGCCTTCGTCGTAGGCATTGCCGTTCTGGACGATGAGACCGGTCACGCGCTCGGGGTGCTTCAACGCGAGGCGGTAACCCACCGGGGCGCCGTAATCCATGACATACATCGCATAGCGCCTGGCGCCAAGCTGGGTCACCAGTGCGTCGACGATGTCCGCATAGTGGGCAAAGGTATACGCGAACTTCGCATGATCCGGCGCGTCGCTTTGACCAAAGCCTGGGTAGTCCGGCGCGATGACGTGGTAACGGTCGGCGAGCAACGGGATCAGATTGCGGAACATGTGGGACGACGTTGGGAAGCCGTGCAGCAACAGGACGACCGGTCCGTTCGATGGGCCCGCCTCCCTGTAAGACACCTTGACGCCTTCGATCGTGGCGTCGCGGTAGTGCACCGTGACCGGCGTGGCCTGGGTTGGCACCGCGGGCACCGCCGCCATGCTGACAGGCGCCATGAACAGTGACGCCGCCGCGACGGTTGCCGCGACAATAGCGGAGTGAATTTTGTGGTTCATGCTCATCCTTTCCGATGCATAAAGAATTGGTGTCAGTGGTAGTTCAGAATGCCGGAGAGCTTCTGGCCTAGTGGAGTGCGCCAGTCGACGGCCAGCTCCGAGATGAGCTGGTCGTGCGTGATGATGACCGCTCCGGCCTGGGCCATGCGCCGGAGTGCCAAGTCATCGCCATACTTCGTGTAAGACGCCGAAGCGTCCGCGGCCACCTGGACTTCGTATCCCTCGTCGAGCATCTGCAACACAGGGAACAGAACGCAGATCTCGGTCGTGATGCCTGCGACGACCAGCTTCTTGCGACTGAATGCCTTCACGGCGTTGTTGAACCCTTCGTGATGCATGGCATTGACGATGCCTGGGCGCTTGATTCGCCGCTCGTACGCGTCGGGAAGGATTTCCTGCAATTCGTGCAACAGCGGCCCCTGTGCGTGGTCTTCCATGCTCGACGTCATGAGCACCGGCATGTTCGCCCCGACGGCTATGCGTGCAAGCTTGCACGCGTTTTCCTTGACCAGATTGACGTCGTGGGAGTGGGTCCACGACATCGTGCCGAGTTGATGATCGATAAGCAGCATCGCTGCGTTATCCGGTGTGAATGCGTTCTTGTGCATCGTCGTCCCCAGCGTCGTCTGCGTGAGTGCTCTAAACTGCTTCACAGTTCCTTCGCGGCATTAGGATAGATCCGATCTCTTATGTCTTCACCCAAACGGGGGCTGTCAGCAGCCAAGCCTAAAGTTGGGTGAGGACCAGAAGTCGCGCCCTTTCGAGCGTTCAAATGAAGGTCCCGCAGGAATCTTTGGTCGCGAGCTGATCAGGGCGGAATAGCGCCGCTGCGCAATCGATGACCAATTTTACGAGCGCCCTTAAACGGGGCGACCATTCGGGTGGCACTCGACGAGGCGCTCGCGAACTGGCTAGAGCTGCTAACTGGTGAGCGACGACCCATGTGGTGCTCGCCTCGGTTCCGGGCGGTATGTAGGCAATGACGAGGTCTGCGAATCATGGCGGTCGATGCGCTTCTTCACGCTCGCACATCCTTGCCAGTTCATGAGCATCTGGAG
>NZ_JBFUAT010000065.1:0-12722 GCF_056406135.1 Luteibacter sp. P1_D3
GTGCTATATCGGCCGTCAGCTGGCTGCCGACGATGCCGCGGATGTCGTAGGCACGGAAAATCGCCGGATCGAGGGCCACCGAGGGCGCACGCGCCACCGACGTCGCGACCTGCGCAGACGGGGCGACCAGGCCAGGGATCGGCGCCGGCGGCAGGCGCGGCTTGCGTCCGACGTCAGCGACAAGAACGTCCTCCGGCTCCGACTCAGCCACTGGCTGAGGCCGTTGCCGCGCCCACAGCAGCAGCACGCCACCCCCGATGCCGATCAGGGTGAGCAGGACGGCCAGCATCTCGGAGTGCGGAATAACGATGAATGCTTTGGGCGAGGCCGCGTAGACGTAAAGCGATGTACCGGGAACCTGCTGACCTTCCGGCGATACCTCGCCGGATGACGAGCCGACCGACTCCAGCATGAGGCTGTCTCCGCCACCGCCCTGGCGCAGTTCGAGACGCCCGCTGCCGGGCGAGGATGACGCGAACTTCTGTCGGATATCGTCGAACGGGTATTCGAGCCAGACCCAGGCGCGAACCGCACCATCGGCGTTGACCGGCTCGGCCACGGTGAGCCGGCGTTCGCTGCCGTGCGCCGAGCTCGACGCGAGGGGTGCCGCGGTCGCGCCCAGTGCCGCCATCAGCTGGGCCGCCTTGGCGTAACCGAACTCACGGTAGTTGGCACGGACCACTTCATCCAGGCCGCCGCTGTAGATTTCGACGGCCGACGTGTTCGGCAAAAGCGTACGCAGGCGCGCGGCGGTAGCGGCATGGTCGTCGATACCCGCTGCCACCTGCGGATCGGTAACGGCCCGCATGAGCTGGCTATGCCGGACGGCGTAGAGGTCGCCGAGGTCGTGCACCGCCTGGCGCTGGGCCAGGCGCGTGCGCTCGGCCGCATCGCCCTCATCGGCAATCAGCCATGCCTGCCACGCGCAGAACGCGCCGCCAGCTATCAGCAACGTGGCGCCGATCAGCGGCAGCACGCGTCGCATATCGATACGAAGCCCCCGCTTCGTCCCTCCCTCGTTACGCCCCATGCTGCCCCTTGCTCCCCGTCACCTGTCAGCCAACGCCCGTCGAACCAAATCCGCCTTCGCCCCGTTGCGAAGGGCTGAACCCGTCGACGACGCGCAAACGTGCCCGTCCTACCGGCACCAGCAATAATTGCGCAATCCGGTCACCCGGTGTGATGGTCAGTATCGCGTTTCCGCGATTCCAGCACGAAATCATCAAGGGCCCCTGGTAATCGGCATCGATCACGCCAACCAGGTTACCCATGACCAGCCCCTGCTTATGGCCCAGCCCGGACCTCGGCACGATTAGCGCACACCAGGCGGGATCACCGATATGGATGGCGAGACCTGTTGGTACGAGGAGGCTCTCGCCGGGAGCCAGGGTCACGGGGGCATCGACCGCCGCCCTAAGGTCCATGCCGGCGCTGCCGTCGGTCGCGGGCTCGGGCAAGGAGATGGTGTCGCCCAGGCGGGCGTCGAGAATCTTCAGTTCGATATCGATCAAGGCTCAGGTTCCGCTGCCAGCAAGAAAACGTTGGGCGATATGGGTGACGAGCTGGCGCGCCAGGTCCGTCTTGGGCATCTGAGGCAGCGCGGCGCCGCCGTCGCGCCAGTAAAGCTGCAGGGCGTTCTCCGCTACTTCGAAGCCGCGCCCCGGACCGACCTCGTTGGCCGCAATCATGTCGATGCCCTTGCGACGCAACTTGTCCTGCGCATACGCGGCCAGCTTCTTCGTCTCCGCCGCGAAGCCAACCAGGAAGGGACGATCCGGAAGTGACGCCAGCGAGGCGATGATGTCCGGATTCTCGGCCAGCTCGAGGCGAAGCGGGTTTCCGTCGGTCTTCTTCAGCTTGTGGTCGGCGGTGTCGATCGGGCGGTAATCGCCTACCGCAGCCGCACCGATATAGATGTCGCTGCTGCGGGCCGCCTTGAGGACGGCTGCCTGCATGTCTCGGGCACTGCGCACGTCGATCCGGTTCACGCCCGCAGGTGTCGGCAGCGAAACCGGACCGGCGACGAGGGTGACCTCGGCGCCCGCATCGCGCGCGGCGGCGGCGACGGCGAACCCCATGCGCCCGGAACTGCGATTGCCGATAAAGCGTACCGGGTCGATGTCCTCGTACGTGGGGCCGGCGCTGACCAGGACGCGGCGGCCGCGTAGCGGTTGTTCACCGAACGAAGCCACCAAAATGTCGCGCAACTCGTGGGGCTCGAGCATCCGTCCGGAGCCGATGTCGCCGCAGGCCTGGTCGCCGTCGGCCGGACCAAGGATCCCCACGCCGCGAACACGCAACGTACCGACGTTCGCCTGCACCGCCAGGTTCGCCCACATCTGCTGGTTCATGGCGGGCGCGATGTACACGGGCGCAGCGGTGGCCAGCACCACGGTGGCGAGCAGGTCGTCGGCAAAGCCATGGGCGAGGCGCGCGATGGTGTCGGCGCTGGCCGGGGCGATGAGCACGCGCTCGCCCCACTTGGCCAGTTCGATATGGCCCATGGCGGCTTCGCCCGCCTCGTCCCACAGACTGACTCGCACCGGCTGGCCGGAAAGGGCCTGGAACGTGGTGGGCGTCACGAAATGGGTGGCGCCTTCCGTCATGACGACACGCACCTCGGCCTCGAGATCGCGAAGGCGACGGACGAGTTCGCAGATCTTGTAGGCGGCGATACCACCGGTAACGCCAATCAGGATGCGACGCTGGCGAAGACTCATGGCGAAACGACGCTGCTTCGGAGGGCCAGTTAGCTTAACGGATTTCAGGAAGCCCTTTTTTTCAGAATCGTTCTATCGCCAAGGCGATGGCCGCAACCTTAAGTTGTCCGTCGGGCCGTCACTCGGGATGGCAGGACAGGGAATACGAGCGTATGAAGCGGGCGACTTCCCATCGGACCGAGGTCCGCGATGCAGGCGTGCAGCCTGCGGTGTACCGGCCCCGGCCGATCCGTCAGTGGCCTGAAGGCGAGCGACCCCGCGAGCGCTTGCTGGCCCATGGCGTGGCCGTGCTGTCCGATGCCGAACTCGTTGGTGTACTTCTCGGCCACGRCACGGCGGGCTGCGATGCCGTCGCCACCGGCCGTATGTTGCTCACCCAGGCCGGCAGTCTCGGTCGGCTGCTGGCCGATCCGGACCACCTCCCCCGCGTCAGCGGCGTCGGGCCAGCCAAGCGGGCTCGCATCATTGCGGCACTCGAACTGGCGCGGCGATCGTTGGGCGAAGGCCTCGCCGAGCTACCCCGCATCGAGAGTCCGGCCGACAGCGCCGCGTATTTCCGGGCGCGGCTCCGCCACCTGCCCCACGAAGTGTTCGCCGTCCTGTTCCTGGACACCCGCCATCGCGTGCTGGCGTACGAGGAGTTGTTCCGCGGCACGATCGACGGCGCGAGTGTGTACCCGCGGGAAGTGGTCAGGGCCTGCCTGCGCCACCACGCCAGTGCGGTCATTCTGGCGCACAACCACCCGTCCGGGGTGGCCGAACCCAGCCGTGCCGATCGGGACATCACGCGGGTGCTGGTGGAAGCCCTGGGCCTGATGGACATCCGGGTACTCGACCATCTCGTGATCGGCCATGGCGATCCCGTCTCGATGGCCGATCTGGGGTTGCTCTGATCACCCATAAAAAAGACGGCGCGAGTGCCGCTCGCGCCGTCTGGGGGCCATCTTTCGAGGGAGGGGCGTCGATAACCCTTGTGCCGTCGGCCGGGGAGACACCGGGCACAAGAGGAATTGTGACGGCAACCAGTTACAGCGCCGTGACGTGCCGAAAAACAGCTGATGACGCCTTGAAGGAATTGACTTATGCACATTGACCAAGTTTTCCACTTGGGCGTCACATCTGCTGTCCTCGCGGAGGTCACGGCTATAAACACATGATTACGCACGACTTTAGTTATTACGCATCGAAGACATTTCCTGTAGGCGCCTTGCAGCTTCCGTTTCGGCCCTTGTTGCCCACAGAGTTATCCACAGGCCTGTGGATGAACCGCACAGGCTGGCGCGACCGGCGTGGGCGCCCCTTCTGATAGGATTGCCGGTTCCATATCCGTGTCCCGACTCCCGTGAAACAAGAGCTCAAACAACTCGTCCTGCAAGCCATCGGGGCTCTGCGGGAGTCCGGCAAACTGCCGTCCGATTTCGTCGCGCCGACGTTCGTCATCGAACGCACGCGCAGCCGCGAGCACGGCGATTTCGCGACCAATGTCGCCATGATGATGGCCAAGGCTGCCGGCCGTAAGCCGCGCGATATCGCCACCGACCTGGTCGAGGCGTTCCCCGCGTCAGCGCTGGTGGGCAAGGTCGAGATCGCCGGGCCTGGGTTCATCAACTTCTTCCTGGCCCCGGCCGCGTTTCATGCCGAGATCGACCGCGCGCTCGCCGAAACCACCCGGTACGGCAGCAACCAGGATGGCGGCGGCCGCCAGGCCGGCGTGGAATTCGTGTCGGCCAACCCGACTGGCCCGCTCCATGTGGGCCACGGCCGCGCCGCGGCCATCGGCGACAGCATCAGCCGCCTCCTCCTGGCCAGTGGCTGGAAGGTGACGCGCGAGTTCTACTACAACGACGCCGGCGTACAGATCGCCAACCTGGCGCTGTCCACGCAGGCGCGTGCCAAGGGCATCGCGCCGGACGAGGCGGGCTGGCCGGAGTCCGGCTACCGCGGGGACTACATCGCCGAGGTCGCCCGTGCCTTCCTTGCGCGCGAGTCTGTCGAGGCCGACGGTGAGACGGTCGTCGCCTCGGGCGATGCCGATAACCTCGACGATGTGCGCCGCTTCGCGGTGGCCTCGCTGCGCCACGAGCAGGACCTCGACCTCAAGGCCTTCGACGTCGGCTTCGACGTCTATTACCTCGAGTCCTCGCTGTACAGCGAGGGCAAGGTGGAAGAAACGGTGCGCGAACTGGTCGCCCACGGTCACACCTATGAAGAAGGCGGCGCGCTGTGGCTGCGCTCCACGGACTTCGGTGACGACAAGGACCGCGTGATGCGCAAGTCCGACGGCACCTATACCTATTTTCTCCCCGACGTGGCCTATCACCGCACGAAGTGGCAGCGCGGCTATGAGCGCGCCATCACCGAGCTGGGCTCCGACCACCATGGCTCGCTGGCGCGCGTGAAGGCCGGCCTCCAGGCCCTCGACACGGGCATTCCGAAGCAGTGGCCGGAATACGTGCTGCACCAGATGGTGACGGTGATGCGCGGCGGTGAGGAAGTGAAGATTTCCAAGCGGGCGGGCTCCTACGTCACGCTGCGCGATCTCATCGACGAAGCCGGCCGCGACGCCACCCGTTACTTCCTGATTGCGCGCAAAGCCGACTCGCAGCTGGTCTTCGACATCGATCTGGCGCGTTCGCAGAGCAACGACAATCCCGTCTACTACATCCAGTACGCCCATGCCCGCGCCAGCCGCGTCTTCCGTGAGCTGGCCGATCGCGGGCTGTCGAGCGACCGGGGCAACGGACTGGCGAAGCTCCCGCTGCTCGACACCGAGCACGAGCAGGCGCTCATGGTCGAGCTGTCGCGCTACCCGGAAATGGTCGAGTCGGCCGCGGCCAACCTGGAACCGCACCTGATCGCGCAATACCTGCGCGAGCTCGCGGGCTCGCTGCACAGCTACTATCACGAGCACAAGTGGATCGTCGACGACGCCGACCTGCGCGACGCCCGTCTCGTGCTGGTCGCCGCGACGCAACAGGTCATCAAGAACGGTCTGGATCTGCTGGGCATTTCCGCCCCGGAGAGCATGTAAATGGCAACACGCAAGAAGGCAAAGGGTCGTCAGGCCGTCCGCAACGGCTCGAACGGCATGCCGGGCTGGAGCTGGGCACTGATCGGCATCCTCGCCGGCGCCCTGCTCATGGCGTTCGCGATGCGCGGCACGTGGATGCCCATGATGCGCCAGCACGACGGTCCCGAGCCGAACCCGCAGGCCACGGCACAGAAGGGCAGCGACCCGGGCGTGGTCGACTCCACCGAGCCCGAGAAGCCGAAAAAGCCGTCGTACGATTTCTATTCCGTGCTTTCCGAGAAGGAAGTGCGGATTCCGGATGCCGAAATCCGCGCGCAGGCCAGCGCCGAAGCGCAGCAGAAGCAGCAACAGCAGCAGGCAGCCCAGCAGCAGGCGGCAGCCCAGAAGGCCGAGGCAGCCCAGCAGCAGCAAGTCACCGCCGCCGCGGCGAACCTGCCGAAGGCCACCACGCAGACGGTCACGGCCGCACCGGCACAGCAGGCACCTGCCGCGCCGGCCGCCACCTCGGGCTATCTGCTCCAGGTCGGCGCGTTCCCGAGCGCCGCCGACGCGGAAGCACTGAAGGCCAAGCTGGCACTCCAAGGCTTCGTCGCCAACGTGCAGGCCGTGAAGGTCGGCGCCCAGACCTACAACCGCGTCCGCCTCGGCCCGTTCAAGTCGGCGACGGATCTGGAAGGTACCAAGCAGCGCCTGCAGGCGGCAGGCATCAGCGCCATCGCCCTGAAGGAAGGCAGCTGAGGGATTTCCTCACTGCCGCTGCAAAAAAAGCCCGCCGGAAACGGCGGGTTTTTTGTTTTCAGCGGCCGCGCTACGTCAGCTGCCGCGCTTGAGACGAATCAACGCCGAGATGTCGTCATCGCCGTATCCCTGGGCCATCAGTTCGCCGAAGTCGGCGAGCGACTGCTCGATGATGGTCCGGTCGGTACCGGCCTCGCTGGCGATGCCACGTACGATGCCGAGATCCTTGTGCAGCAGCGCCAGCTTGAATCCCACTGAAAACTCGTTGCGCAGCATTGTCGCGCCGCGCTTGTCGAGGAACCAGTTGCCGGCCGCGCCAGCGGCAAGCGTGGGAATCAGGCGATCCGCTTCGAGGCCGAGCGCCTCACCGAGGGCGAGGCCTTCCGTCACCGCGTGGGCGATGCCGGCCACCAGGACCTGGTTGACCGCCTTGGTGGCCTGACCACTTCCCACCGCGCCCATGTGCGTGATCCGTGCACCGTAGGCCTCGAGAACCGGACGCGCGCGCTCGAGCACCGCTGCGTCGCCGCCGACCATCACCGAGAGCTTGCCGTTCTTCGCGCCTTCCACACCGCCCGATACAGGCGCGTCCAGGAAGTCCACGCCCACGTCCGCGAGAATGCGCGCGGCGCGCTTGGCCGTGGCCGGGGCAACGGTGGAGTGGTCGATGACGATTCCACCTTTCTTCATCGCCGGCGCCAAAGCCTGCACGACACCGATAACGTCAACGTCCGCACTGACGCACAGGGCAATGACATCCGCCGAGGCGGCGATACCGGCTAGATCGGGCGCCGCGACGCCCAGTTCCTTCGCCAACGCATCGGCRCGCGCCTGGGTGCGATTGCCGACGGCGACCAGCAGACCCTTCGCCTGGAGGTGGCCGGCCATGGGCGCGCCCATGGCGCCGAGTCCGATAAACGCTGCCTTGATGCTCATGCCGTGGTCTCCGCGAGGTAGGTGTAGCCCGTGAGTCCCTTGTCGAGCGAGGCGTACAGTTCCTCGGCCTCGGCGCCGACGATGCCGGCGGCCGCGAGACGATCGACATACGACTGGCGCAGTGCCTTGAGGTCGTAGCCCACGTAGTCGAGCATCAGGTCCGTCGTGTCGCCACGGCGGATGTGGGCGAACTCATAACCCTGTGCCGTCGCGCGCACGTTCACCGCGTCGGTGTCGCCGAACAGGTTGTGGATGTCGCCCAGGGTCTCCTGGTAGGCGCCGACCATGAAGATGCCCAGGCGATAGGACTCGCGGTCATTCAGCGCGTGCAGGGGCAGGCTCACGTCCACGCCCTCGGCATCCACGTAGTGATCGATGCGGCCGTCCGAGTCGCACGTGAGGTCAGCGATGACACCACGGCGCGTCGGCTCTTCGTCGAGCCGCGAGATCGGCACGATCGGGAAGATCTGGTCGATCGCCCAGATGTCCGGCACCGACTCGAACACGGAGAAATTGACGAAGTACTTGTCGACCAGCTTCTCGTCGAGGTCGTCCAGCGCCTGGCGGTGCGCACGCTCGGCCGGCAGCAGGCGCGGCCGCACGGCGTTGGCGATGGCGTAGAAAAGTTCGTCGAGCGTGGCGCGGTCACGCAGGTCCAGCTGGCCGAGCGCGTAAAGCGAGAGACCTTCGGCCAGGTGATGCTGGGCTTCGTGGAACAGTTCCAGCGGCGGACGCGAGTCCAGCTCGGCGTGGGTTTCGCGAAGGTGACGCAGCACGCTGGGCTCGCCCGGACGACCGGCAGGCACGGCGCCTTCGGGAACCGGCTCCACTTCGCTCACGTTGACGATCATCACCGCATGGTGGGCCGTCATGGCCCGACCCGACTCGGTGAAGATGACCGGCGCCTTCATGCCGTGCTCGGCGACCGCCTCGGCCAGGGGCTGGACGATGCTCGCCGCGTATTGGCCCAGACTGTAGTTGATCGAGTTGTAGCTGCGCGAGCGGGTGCCTTCGTAATCGACGCCCAGGCCGCCACCCACGTCCACGATCTCGATCGGCACACCCAGGCGATGCAGCTCGACGAAGTAGCGCACGGCCTCGCGCATGCCCGCGGCGATGTCGCGGACGTTGGAGATCTGCGAGCCCATATGGAAGTGCTGCAGCTTCAGCGTGTGCTTGAGGCCGGCCGCGTCCAGACGCTCGATCAGTTCGAGGATCTGGCCCGGGCTGAGACCGAACTTACCCTTGTCGCCGCCGGTGTTCTGCCACTTGCCGGCACCGATCGAGGCCAGTCGCACGCGCACGCCGAGAAGAGGCTCGACATCGAGCGCCTTGGCTTCGGCGAAGACGTGGTCGAGTTCGGACAGCTTCTCGATCACGATGTGGACGCGCAGGCCGAGCTTCAGGCCGATGAGGGCCAGGCGAATGTATTCGCGGTCCTTGTAGCCGTTGCAGACCACCATGCTGCCCGGGCGCGCTTGCGCCAGCACGGCCATCAGCTCGGGCTTGGAGCCGGCCTCGAGACCGAAGCCCTGCTCGCCGGCGGCGACCAGCTCGCTGACGACGCCGCGCTGCTGGTTGACCTTGATCGGGTAGATCGCCGTATACGAGCCGGCGTAGTCGACATCGTCGATGGCCTTGGCGAACGCCTGCTGCAGGCGGGCGAGACGGTCGGCGAGGATGTCCGGGAAACGAATGAGCAACGGCAGGCGCAGGCCTTCACTCGTGGCCTGGTCGACGATGGCCGGCAGGTCGAGGGCCGGGCCCTCGTCGCCGCGAGGGCGCATAAGCAGGTGGCCGCTATCGGCCACGTCGACGTAGCCGTTGCTCCAGTAAGGAATTGCGTAGGTCGACTTGGCGCGGTCGGTGGTCCAGTTCGCCATGGGCGGAAGATCTCCAGGTGATTGTGTCGTGTCCCCCATCGGGGGTGCGCGGAACAGTCGCAGCGGCGAACTTTGACCTGAAGCGGGCCTGGCGGCCGGGAGCCTCGCACGCCGCGGGGCCAACCAGACTGGGCCTGCGCGGCGGGGTGACCGCCTGCAGGCCGCGTATTGTACCGGGCCGCCATGACATCCGTGTATCGCCCAGCGGGCCGTGAGGTAGCACCTACAAGCCTGTCAGGCCGAGGCCGGTGGCCGCTTCACCGCCCGGAGCCGGTACAATCCCCGCTTTCGATCCCCTTCCCGTTTGCAGGAACAGCGTCATGTCGCAGCAGCAGCTCAGCTGGTTTACCGAAGCTCACCAGGCTTCGGGCTCCTCCATCGGTTTCCGCGTCGAGCGCCTGTTGCACGCCGAGAAGACCGAGTTCCAGACCATCGAGATCTACCAGACCACCGATTGGGGCAACCTGATGGTGATCGACGGTTGCGTGATGCTCACCGGCCGCGACAACTTCCTGTACMACGAGATGATGACCCACCCGGCGCTGTTCACCCACGCCCGCGCCAAGCGCGTCGTCATCATCGGCGGCGGCGATTGCGGCACGCTGCGTGAGGTGCTCAAGCACGAGGAAGTCGAGAGTGCGACCCAGGTCGAGATCGACGAGCGCGTCACCCGCCTCGCCGAGGAGTACTTCCCGGAACTGTGCGAAGCCAATAACGACCCCCGCGCCGAGTTGCTCTTCATCGACGGCATCAAGTACATGGCCGAGGCGGCGCCGGAGTCGATCGACCTGATCATCGTCGACTCGACCGACCCGGTCGGTCCGGCCGAAGGCCTCTTCAACGCGGCCTTCTACGCCAGCTGCTACAAGGCGCTGCGCCATGGCGGCATCCTGGTCCAGCAGTCGGAGTCGCCGATGGCGCACATCGAGCTGATCAAGGCCATGCGTTCGGCCATGCGTACCACCGGCTTCAAGGCCGTGCGCACCCTGCCCTTCCCGCAGCCGTGCTACCCCACCGGCTGGTGGAGCTGCACCATGGCTCGCAAGGACGGCGATCTGTCGGGCTTCCGCGAGCGCGGTGCGATCAGCAAGAACTTCCCCACGAAGTACTACAACGCCGACATCCACAAGGGTGCGCTGGCGCAGCCCGAGTTCATGCGCGAGGCGCTGGGCGAGTAAGAAGGAAATGCAGAAAGTGTGGGAAATGTGGGAGCCGCTTCAGCGGCGAAAAGCCAACGAAGCGGCTTAGCAGGAAGCCATATCGGAGCGTAGCGGTTTAGCTGAGAGGCCATCGCCGGCATAGCCGGCTCCCACACAAATATAAAAAAAGGCGGCCATCGGCCGCCTTTTTTTATTTTGCCGGGTCCGGCTTGGAAGGTTCCCAGCCGACCGGCGCTTCCGGCGGCATGCCGTAGGCCCGTAGCGAGGCGAGGATCACGCTCATCTCGGTACCGCCACTGCGCGCCAGCATCAGCAGCTTCTGCGCCGTGGCCTTGTCGCCCTGCGCCTGCAGGTTCAGTTGCGCGAAGCGCTGCATCTGCCAGATCAGGTTGAGACGGGCGGTCTTGGCGGAGGCCTGATCGGACGCGTCGGTCGAAAGCGTCTCACGCAAGTGCAGGCCGAGGGAGCGACCGAGCGGGCTGCTGCCCCATTCGAGCACCTTGGCCAGTTTCAGGCAGTCGCCGACGACGGACGCTTCATCCTTGTTCTCGTCGCAATACTTCGCCGTGGCCTGGAAACCCGGCATCGGCTGGGCACTGGCCAGGCCGAACACCAGCACCATCTGCACGCCTGCGGCACCGGAGCCCTGGAGGGGATTGAAGGTATCCGCCGGTGGCGGCAGTTGCGTGACCGAGTTGGCCAGCGCCTTCAGGCTGGCACCAAGGTAGTCGTCGTAGACCTTCGCATTGGCGGCACGCGTGAGATCGGCCCGTACCTCGGCCTTGGACGCGTTGTTATGGCCGTCCACACCCAGCTTGAGCAGCCACACGGCCGCGTTATCGGGCGCCTGCTTCTGCAGCGTGGCGAGCGCTTCGGCGTTCGGGCAGGCGTCGGCCTTGGTATCGCAATCGGCCAGTCGCGCCCAGGCGACCTGGGGACCGGCGTCCTCATTGCGCGACGCCCGCTCGAGCAGGGCGTGGTAGGTGAGCACCTCGGGCGGGTTCACCAGCGGGCGCGCCAAGAGCGCGGCGCCAAGCAGGGGCTCGGGCTCGGTCCGCAGCGCGAGCACGCTGGCCAGGTCCTTCTGGAACTGCAGAAGGGCCCGGGTCTGGTCCTTCTGCGCCGCCGGCCCCTTGGCCGGTCCCGTCGCCGCACCGGGCCACGGCGTTGCCGCAAAGGCGGGTAGCGAAAGCAGGCCAGCTAGGGCCAGGGTCACGCCGCGGCGTCGCCGCATGGGCCATCTCCGTGAAATAAAACGACAAGAATACGGTTCGACCATGAACGGAAGCTGCGCCATCCGGCCTTCACCAAGCGAAGACATTGCTACTATCGGTCCGAGCGCGGGGGGATCGGGACAGCTGTCCGCATGACCGCACCAAAGCAATCCTGCGACAGAACAGGAGTTTACAGTGGATCATTTTGCCTTTTTCACCAGCGCGCCCGCTGGTTTTTTCGTCGGCTGGGGCACGCTCACGCTGATCAACGCCGGCCTCGCACAAGGCAAGAACCGCAGCGGACTCGCCTGGTGGGCGATCTCGCTCTTCCTCGGCCCCCTGGCGACCCTCATCCTGGTCGTGCTGCCGAAAGTCCGCGCAAAGATGTTCTGACCCGTTTGCGTGGGTCCGCTGGGTGTGTAGGCTAGGAGCCCTCCCACGGCAGGTGCGCGCGAATGCTTACGACGCTCGTAGCAAGCAGCAAGGGTGGTTGTGGCAAGACGACGCTGGTCACCCAGCTGGCCACCCACTGGGCACAGGCCGGGAAGAAGACGGCCATCGTCGACGCCGATCGACAGCATTCCAGCCTTCGCTGGGTCAGCCGGCGGCCCGAGAACGTACCTGGCGTCACCGCCGTCGAAGGCAGTCGCAGGGCCTTCGACCGCTTGCCGGCCGATGTCCAGCGAACCATCGTCGACACGCCGGCAGGCGTCGGCGAAAAAGAACTCGAGCCCTACCTGGAAAAGGCCGATGTCATCCTCGTGCCGGTACTGCCCTCGCATTTCGACCTCGACGCGACGCTCGACTTCCTCGCCGTGCTGCAGGCCATACCGCGGGTCAAGCGGGGCAAACTGCCGGTCGCCCTGGTCGGCAATCGGCTGAAGCCGTGGACCAACGCCAGCCAGGCCGCGGTCGCCGAACTGGGCGAACGCGCTCCTTTTCCCGTGGTTGCGGAACTTCGCGACTCGCAAGCGTACGTCTTGCTCACGGCGCTCGGTAAAGGCATCTTCGATTACCACTCGGAAAACGTACGCGGACAC
>NZ_JBFUAT010000066.1:0-11319 GCF_056406135.1 Luteibacter sp. P1_D3
GGCGTGGACTATGTGATCCACGACTCAGTTTTCCGGCGGCGTGCTACAGCCCTTGGTGTCTGTCAGGAGTTCATGCCGAGTGCGGCGCGGTTTAGTTCCAAACCAGCCGCTGCCTGCTATCTGACGCGGGACGGGAGACTGCAGCCGGCGTAGAAAACATGGCAGCTCGAAAGACTCTTGTTCGCACACGCATTCATTCCCTTTTGGCTTGCCGCTTCTGTGGTTGACGCTCCATAAGTGTCGGAGTTTGTATCGCTGGCAATTACGGCAACGCACTGATTTCTGTATACGTCGCCACGCTTGCAGCCATTGTGGTCACGCTTCTTACAATCGGCAATCGCCTCGTCAACAGCTGCTTGCTCGGACGATTGCCCTGCGGCCGCTCCCGAAATTCGGTCCGCCTCATCGACTGCAAGTGCGCCCCATCGGTCTTCCCATTGCTCGGGTGGGATAGCTTGCTGACCGACGGTTTCTGCTCCGGGTATAGGAACGCAGGTCTTCCAGCCCTGACCTTGTTGGGGATATTGTCCTAGTGGACAGCCACCCTCAGCATGGGCACTAGCTAGCACGAGGAGAGCGCCCAAGAAAACGGTTGCGTGGATGAAGAGGGTCGTTCTTGCGTGAGTCATTGAATGCGCTGAGGAAGGCTACAGGCTGAGTAATAAACATGGCAGTTCGTGTCTTCCTCACTACATTTTGCCAAGGCCTGACGCTCCGCACTGTCTTTCATCGGGGCGCCTCTAGTGGCCATTCTCTTGTCTCCCACCACCATGGCAACGCAGCCATTACGGTACGACACTTGCACGTCACAAGCGGTCCCTCCCTTTGCCTGACAATCTCCCATCGCGCGCGATTCTGCCTCTACAGCGGTAGCCGCTCCGACCGATGTGCCTAGAGCGCCCTTGGTCGCGTCCGTCGCGATTGCTTGCCATTTATCGACCCAGCGCTCAGGCACAGCATTACTGTCGCCGCCAGCCGCATCGCCGGGGATAGGGACGCAGGTCTTCCAGCCTTGTCCTTGCTGCGGATATTGCCCGGGAGGACACCCACCTTCGGCGTGTGCAGTCGACGCCGTAAGGATGAGAATTCCCAGCCATATGAGAAAACGCGCCATTTGCAGCGTCAGATTCTCGTTCAAGCTCGCCACCCATTCCCCTGTCGCGGATAAGAGCCAGGAGGACAGCCTCCTTCCGCCAGTAAGAGAGGACTGTGGATTGCGATCAAGAGGAAAAAAGCGAATCGGTATATGTTCATGTCAGGTGGTATGGCTGAGTGCTCGAGTCATTGACGGCTTTCGTCTGGGGGACTGGCGCGGCGGGTATTGTGGATCGAGCATCGGTGGCTAGTTTCGCCGAGGGACGCTGCACCCTTTGTAGTAGACCTGGCAAGTGGAATCTCCATCGGAAGCACAACTGCGCATGCTCTTTTGAATGGCATCCTGTTCCGTTGAGCCACTGGCTACGCTGAATCCTTTGCTGCCGACAGTCATGACTCCGCACCCGTTAGCGTAAGAGGCATTGACCTTGCAGGTGGATCCGCCTTTTTCCTCACATATGGTCACGGCTCGGCTCTCCGCCGAGTCAAGACTTGCCATGTTGTCCACAGCTCCCAAGATCCCCTTTATGTCGTCGGTCGCTACGGCCCCCCATTGCGGAATCCATGTGGGGTCCTGCCGTTGGGGCGACGCCCCTTGTTCATAGCCGGGTACCGGGACACAGGTCTGCCACCCATGGCCTGATTGGGGGTACTGGCCTGGAGGGCACCCGCCCTCTGCATGAGCCCGACTAGAGCTCAGCAGTAGAAGAGACAACAGAAAGAGATGTATCGGACTTGCGTTTCTCAACACGACTAACCACTCCATTTCGTCGTGAATGACGTCGTTCGGCGATCCGGTTACATGACCAGGTTGTAGTCCTGATGAGAAGGCGCTGCTTTGGTTCTTTGCGTGATCCTGTGCGCCGATAGAACACTGCTGACCTGGCCAGCCTATGACCCGGCTCAGGTCTGGCGGAAGCGCCCGAGAATACGGAGTAGATCAGAGCAATACCGAAGTTCCTCGGAAGAACATCGCAGCTTCAGCCGACTTTGATTTAACGATCTAGCGGGACTGAGCGCGTCTTCCGTCCGCTTCCTTTCACTGAACGCGTATCGGTAGGCTACAAGACGAATAATACGAGGCACAGGCGGAATCACCGTCAGATTGACAAGTCTGTATCCCTTTCTTAATTGCATCCTCCTTCGTGACTCCTGTCGCTACCGCAAACCCTTTCTCGCCGACCGCCATCGCGCCGCAGCTATTGCCATACCATGTGCGCATCCGACAATCAGAGCCACCTTTGGATTTGCAGTCGTCAATCGCAGTTTGTATTGCTGCTTCCTTCGTGAGCTTGGCGTCGGCGGTGCCAAGTATTCCTTTTTTTCCGTCGGCCGCTATTGCTCCCCAGCGATCTTGCCAGGCTGGCTGAGGTTGACTCGTTTGTTGAGCATCTTCGTATCCGGGAATCGGGACGCAGGTCTGCCAGCCCTGCCCCTGCTGAGGGTATTGGCCGGGCGGGCATCCGCCCTCCGCGTGTATGGGGCTTACCCAAGAAACAATCAGTAGGGCGAGGAAAAAGCATGCATTCCTAATCATGTTGAACCTATACCTGCTGTTTACGTCAGCGCTTGATCTGTTCTTGCGCGGGAGGCTGAGTGCTCGCCGTCACGCGACTTGCCATCGCGGCGTTAGCGAAGCCTGTTTCATCATACTTTGATGCTCCGCCACCAACGGCGGCTGCATGAGATCCGCCACCCCAAGACCCAGCCGGCTGCCCCTGCGGCCCAGGCCTGGCGCCGGCCCCCTGGAAGACGGAATAAGTGAGCGCGCTACCCAACGTCCCTTGGAAGAACATCGCAGCCATCGGCGGCACCGAAACAATCAAGATCGACAGGAGTAGGCCAACGCCACCCTGTTGCATCGCAATGCTGGTCAGGCCTTCCGTGCTGTTACCCAGAATGGAATTGATGATCTTCGCAYCCCAAAGCGCTTCGCTGATCTTGACGGTGRGGTCCAGCACCATGCTGGCTACGACGCTCAGCAGCGCCATCGAAAATACCGTGCCGATGCCATACATGAGCCATCGCTTGAACAGGTCTTTTGTCTGATCGAAGATCAGGCACAGGATGAAGAGTGGGCCGAGGCCGATGAACAGCGCCATAGCGAACTGGTAGAGAAGAAGCATGGCGCCGGCGACCATGGGAGGGCTGGCGGTGCCGAAGGTCGCGATCCAGCTGGAGCGGTCGCGCGCATTCTGCATTTCGGTATCGCCGGGCACGACTTGCACCGCGTTGATCGTGCTCAAAGCGATCTGAGTGTAGGCGAGGTTCTTATCGATCGAGTCGGCCGTGGTCTCGTCGCCGTTTCCGGTGAACAGCTGATGGACTTCCTTGTCGACATCGGTCGTGAGGAAGGTATGCAGGTCCGATCCCATAACCGCCATGGTCGTCGCTGCGGCGATGACGACCACGATGCGGCCCATGTTGATGACCACCTCCATGAGGCTCTCGCGCGATCGACCCGTCATGATGCGGAAACCCTGAACCAGGATGTACAGCGTCACCAGGGTCAGCGCGATGGCGCTGGCCCAACTCATCAGTCGGTGCATGAGGTCCATGCCGAAATCATGGATCTGTTTGTTGAGGTAATCGTAGACCAGACGGTAGTAAACGTAATCCGCAATATTTGGCATGTTGCCTATTTCCAGTGCCGGCAGGCTGAGCTTGCCGTGAAGTGCGAACCGGGCGGTCCGCTGCTTTTCATGAGCTCTCAGTTACTAAACGCTGCCTTCATGGCGGCGACGTTGACCAGCGTGCCCAAGGGGCTAGGTTGTCCGTTCATGGCGCGGCGCGCCAGGATGGACTGCATCTGCTGAAGCATCTTTATTTGAGTGTCCTGCTGGGCCATGCTGGATTCCCAATTCTGTCGCGCGGTGTCCAGGTTCTGTCCGTAGCGACCCGCGGCTTCGGCGACCGATGCGAGGTTGCCGGGCGACTGAGCAACTTTCGACAGGCGGTCCTCTTGGATGCCGGCCAGGTCCTTGCTCGCGGCCGCAATAAACTGGAGATAGTCGACCGTCATGTTGTACTTGGCGTTCTTTGACATCACGATGAGCTGGCACAACTGCTTCTGTTGCTTGACCACGTCGCCGCCCATATTGGGAAGGAATGACTGCAAGGCGGTCGTGATATCGCCGGAGAGGCCGCCGCTCACGCCAGGGCACTCATCCGTCATGCCGTAGTCATCCGGGATGCGCTTGAACTGATTCTGCAAGGCGAAGAGTTGGAAGTTGATGGACTGGAGCTTTACGAGTTGCTCCTGCCAGAACGCGACCTGTGCCGTGTAATGGTCGAGCACGGCCTTGTACTGGGTGGCGGTGTCGGTCCATCGCTTGGCCTGCTCTGCATACTCTTTTACCGCCTTCAGAATCGCGGAGTTATCTTGAGTAAACCACTGGGCCTGCGTTGGTTGCGAGTACGAGCCAACAGCTAGTGTGAGGCCAGCCGCCAGGAAGGCTTTGAAGAGCGACGCGGTCAGGGACTTCCGCAGGTAGGTCTTCGAGGTCATAGTCGTTGAGTCCGTGTTCGACGATGTCACTGGGATGGTCATGCTGCCCGCCTGGATTTGTTCGGGGTGGGGCTGGTAGTACCCTTGCCGCTTCCCTTGCGACTCTCGTAGAACAACTCGAGCCACTGTTCCGGGCGCAGTGCATCGGGGGACACGCCTTCCGCTTCGGCCCGCACCTGCAGCACCTCGTGCATGATCTCGATGTTGTCAGTCGAGGCGGAGATCACCGCCAGGGCGTCGTCCATGCCTCGCAGGTTGAGCTGGCAGACGGCCGAACCGTGACCCTGCTTGACCAGGAAGCAGCGTGAGCGCTCGTCGAGGCTGACCACAACGTTGTATTCAGCGTCGGTCAGCTTCAGGCCATCCACGTAGTCCTCGCGGCTGGCGTTGGGGTTGGGCAGCAGGATCATGGTCGCGGTCTGTTCCACCAGCGCGGAGGCGATGTCGCTGGCTAGCGCGTCTTCCGGGCTCTGTGTAGCGAAGATGCCCATGCCGTTCTGCTTACGGATGGTCTTCTGCTTGTTCTTCGCGAACTCCTTCAGGCCGCCCTTGCCGTCGAGGATCTTCCAGAACTCGTCCATGACGTAGATCAAGCGACGACCGTCAATCAGCTCTTCCAGACGATGCAGAAGGTAGTTGATGACCGGGGCGCGGACTTCGGGGTTGTCGATGATGTCCGTGTAGTCGAAGCCGATGATGTTGGCCTTGCTGAGGTCGACGGTGTCGCGCGGATTGTCGAATACCCAGCCCAGCGCGTTGCCGGCGGTCCACTTGCGCATACGGATAAAGATGCCGTCGTCACCAAGGTTCGGCAGGCTCTTCTGGAAGTTGGTCATGTTGCGCAGGTGCATCGGTGTGTCGAGCATGCTTTCCACGGCACGGAAGATGTCTTCTTCCTCGCGCGAACTGTAGACGCTCTTGCCGGCCAGCACCTTGATCAGGTTGCCGAGGAACTGCACGTTCTCTTCGTTGCGTTCGCACTGGAAGGGGTTGAACCCGGTGGGCTTGCCGTTCTCGAGCGCGAGATAGTTACCGCCGCAGGCGCGCACAAAGATCTCGGCGCCGCGATCCTTGTCGAAGAAGAAGATGGTCGGTGCCGGGTCGAGCTTTTGCACCTGGCTGAGCAGGAAGTTGATCAGTGCCGTCTTACCGGTACCGGATTTACCGATGACCATGGTGTTGGCGATTGCCTTCTCACCCAGCGAGTTCTCGGCAGGGTGGGTGGCGTGGAAGTTGAAGTAGTAAGGCTGGCCGTTCGTGGTCTGCAGCGTCGTGACGCAATCGCCCCAGGGGTTCTGGTCTTTCTTGCCCGTGGCGAAGTTGTGCAGCGGCGACAGGCCGAGGAAGTTGAGCGAGCTGACGTTTGCCAGTCGCGTGCGGTACTTCCAGTTGCCGGGGAACTGCGCATAGAAAGCCGAGGTAACGGCGAGGTCTTCCTTCACCGTGACGAAGCCCGCGTTCGACAGTTCCGCACGCGTCGTGGCTATCTGCTGGGACAGCGCTTCCTGGGTCGGTGCGTAGATCGCGATGGTGAAGTGGTACTCACCCAGCACGAAGTTGCCTGACGCCAGCTGATCCATGGCGTGATCGAGTTCGATGATCTGGCTGACGGCCTTGTCGCCGGACGAGACCATCATGCCCTTGGTGCGGTCCAGCGCTTTGAGCGCATCCTGACGGCCCATGGGCGTGAACGAGTGGGTGACGACGTATTCGAAGTCGAGGAACTTCAGGCCGTTGAGGATGCCGGGGTAGGTGGCATCCACGTATTCCTTGAGGTTGAGAATCGCGCCGAAATGGTTGACGCCATTGGGCGTCGTCAGCACGAAGTCGCCCGTCTTCGCGGAGAAACGCTGGCGACTCACGGGCAGGTAATCGTAGACGGGTGCCTTGAGGACCGGCACGGGCTCGTCGATACGGTTGAGAATGAACCCGAACAGCTCGAGAACTTCGGAGAAGACGATGCCGTTCGAGGCTTCGTACATGCCAAGGCGCGTCGGCGCATAGTCCTTTAGGACGGCCTCAATGTTGCCCGCGAGCTCGAGGACCTGGGCGATTGCCTGGGCCTGCTCGGCCTCGAGCCGACTCACGTCGGCACTTTTCTCGGCGAACGCTTTGCCCTGGACGATCGGACGATAAATCATCGTCAGGTAGAGCTCGTTCTGCATCAGCTTCTGCGTGGAAAGCGCTTCGTAGTACGCGTCGGACAGCGTCTGGTTGAACGCCTCGCCGAATTTGGACTTGTTGCGGATGCCACGGCGTCGACGGATGTCGTGTACCCAGAACGCCACGTTGGTGTAATCCGGCGCACGCAGCGTCTGCAGCATGCGATTGAAGCTGTTGTGACGGTGTTCCAGCTCCCACTCTTCGCGGCCGACGAACGGCAGCCCCCCGAGACGCCAGGTCAACAGGAAGTCGCCACCCCGGGTCTTCACCACCGAGGGCGAAACATGGGTGGACAGGGCGATGTGTGTCGAAATCGGAGCGTCTGGAGTGAACATGGTCATCGGTACCGGGTGAACGGGAAGGCCCTGGCACGGTGTGCCAGGGCGGCTGTCCTTACTTGCGTTTCTTTTCCTTGGACGCGTCGCGGTAGTTGTTCGGCGTGAACACCCACATTCCGTCGTGCTCGGGCACGTTCCGCACCAGTGTCTTGAACCTCAGGCGAAGCGCGAGCAGCCGGAAGATCATTTCGTCGCGACGCGCCATCTGGCGCATCACGAAGACCGAGACGGGAATGAGCAGCAGGAACCAGAAGTTGAAGTACATCGCCAACAACAGACCCGTGCCCGTCCCCATGAAGAACGGGATATAGGGCACGCCCATGAACATGGGCGGGCGGGTGCAGCCGCGAAATAGCGCGTTCTTATGCATGGAAATGCATGAAGTGCATCGCTACGTTGATCGCGTCGATCATGAACGACGCGGTACCGCTGCCGCCGCTGCTCTGGGTGCAGGCCGAGGCACCGCTGCCGCTGCCGTTACCGCCGACGACCATCTTGGCGACCTGCGCCGCGGCGCCGATCATCACGCCACCGATGAGGGCCGGAGCCACGTCGGCAATGCGCTTGTGCGCGAAGGCGATACCGTAGCCGGAGAAGATCACAGCGATCGTCACGACGACGATGGAGGCGGCGTTGAGCAGCGAGTTGATGTCCTGGAAGAAGCCGCACACTTTCGTGCCCGTTTCGCCGACCTGCGCGAGCGCGAGGCTCGGGATCATCAGGGCGGCCACGAGGGCGAACGTGCCGATGGCGTTCATCAGCGGCTTCTTGGACGTGGCAAACGCCTTGGACAGGGAGGGCAGGGCCATCACGAGGTTCCTCTTTACGGTTTGGATATTGACGGCGACATGCCGCCGGGCTAGGGACGGGGCCGCGGCGCGGACCCGGGTTGCGGTGGCCCGAGGGCCGACGTGACGAGGCAGGGACTCCGTCACGCTTAGAGGTGGTATGAGTTCAGAAGACGAAGGCGCCATCGCTGCCTCCATTACGTAGGTCGGCGGGATCCTGGCGTGGGCCAGGTTGCACAGCCGGAGTTGCGGTTCCCTGCGTCGGCGCGGCATCGCGTGGGCCGCGGACCTGGGGAACGAAAATGTTGGGATCGCCGGCCGGCTGTAGAGCCTGTGCCGGGGCACTCCCCGTGGCATTGGCCGACACGCCGATCTGCGACATGACGGCAGCGGTACCGGGATCGGTGCGAATGCGCCCAGGCTGCGCAGTCAGGTCGACCTGAGGAAGGCGAGCGCCGACCTGTGACATCGCCGCGGCCGTGGCCGGATCCGTGGGGATCGGGCCGAGAGGTGCCTCAGGTGTCGGCGCCAACGCCGGGTTGGTGACCGGAACGACACCGGCAGGCAGGGTTTGCGTGGGCAGGCTCTGCACCTGGGCGAGCATCTGCGACCGTGCCAGCGCCGCGGTGGCCGGCGTACCGGTCCCCGTCGCCGACGCGACCGCAGGCCCGACGATCGACGCGGTGGCGGCATCGACGACCCGACGCATGGCGACGCGGTAAGCCGGACCATCCGTGGTGATGCCGGTAACGCCGTTGCCGACACTCACAACCCGCACGGGAACCTTCGCCGCCTGCAGGGGAATCGCCTGGGCGCCGGCGATCATGCCGCTCTTCGCCATCGAGTTGAAGATGCGCTGTACGTAGCCGTCCTGGTAGCCCGTCGTGAAATTGCCGGAGTAGTAACAGCTGAAGGCCTTGCCCCAATCCTTGCCGGCGCTGGCGTAGCACTGGGCCAGAATCTGTGAACCTGCACTCAGGTTTGGGCAGTACTCAAACGCCTTCTCGAAAGTGTCGAGTCCGTATTTGCCGAGATTGGCCCGGTTCACCTGCGCCACGCCCAGTGAATAGTTGTAGCCATTCTTCTCGAGCATGCGGACCGTGGCGACGGCCTCAGGAAGGTTTTGTGGTTGGCGCACGAGCTGACCGCCCACCACACCGATGGCGTATGGGTTGCGGCTCGACTCCACATTGACGACGTGCTGCATCACCTCGGCCGGTACGGCAAGGTTCTGACAGCCCATCATTTCCATTCCTGGTACCACCCTTGAAGCTCCTGATTGATGACCGATGTGTGTAAGCGTTACCCCCCGTCTGCGCTTAACGCGCGAGCGGGGTTGAAATCGATACCGGTGATATAGCGCCGGCCCCCGTGTGCCTTGATGTGAACGACGATGTCGATCGTCAGCATCAGTAGTCGTTTGATCGTCGCGAACTCCAGGCCCGCACCTTCCGTGGAAGCCTTCACCATCAAGGCGAGCTGGTCCCAGGTCTGCTCGACGCTGCCCGCATGGCAGCTTGTAATCGACCCGGGGTGACCCGATGCGCAATTTCGGATGAAGTAAAACGACTCATCGCCACGTAACTCGGCCAGGATGATCCTGTCCGGCTTCATGCGCAGGCAGGCTTCCATGCAGCTCTTGGCGGTGACATTGGCGGCGCTTTGCCCGCCCTTGGAGTAGATCAGGTGCACGACATTGGGCTGATCGATGAACAGTTCGCGCGCGTCCTCGATCGTGACCAGGCGTTCGTCATCGGGAATGTGATGCACGAGCGACTTCATGAAGGTGGTCTTGCCGCTTCCGGTCGCACCGGAGACGACGATGTTCTTCTTGTTCAGCACCGCATGACGGAAGAAGTCCGCGTAGCGGCGTTCGGCGCGCAGTCCGAGCAGTTCGTGGTCGGCCTGACTGATCGTGTTCGCGCCTTCGAGGATTTCGTTGAAGAAACCATCCTCGCTGTACTGCGCGAGGGTGCGTGTCTCCTTCGACGGGAGGCGTATCGTGATCGATACGCGGCCGGCTTCGCAGGCTGGCGGTATGACGAACTGAGCTCGCTGTCCGGTGGGGAAGGTCAACGACACCACGGGATCGGTATCCGTGATGCGCTGTCCGGTATTGCTCTCGTTGACGACCGCAGTGCAGAACTGGCGCGCACGCTCGAAGGTCAGTGACGGCACTTCCACGCGCTGCCAGCCACCCCGGCGCTCGAGATAGAGCTCGCCGGGGCGGTTGATGCAGATTTCGGTGACATCCGACGAGGCAAGGAAATCCTTCACGCCCAGTACTTCGTACTGGTAGTCCAGGAAATCGTTGCCGATCGATGCCAGTGCGCCGTCGTCCATACTCGCCTCAGTACCTCGCTATCACGCCGGTGAAATCAACGTCCCTGGCAACGTAGATCGCCAGCACCGTACCCTGATTGATCGTTACCGTGGCAGGACGGTTTGCCTGACGTTGCACGGCCGAGTTCGCGAGCTGCTGAATCGTGTCGGCGGTATTGCTTTCGAACGGACTTTGCGTAACGACGCCGTTGCTGATGGTTGTTTGGCGAGGGCCGTGTTCAGCTGCTTCGTATTTGAATGCGTCGCTGAGCAAGCTGATAAGCAGTGCCGCACCGATACGGCTTCCCCAGTGAGCGTTGTAGTTGCCGGGATGCCCCGCGCCTCCCAACGTGTCGATGCCGGGGCTGGCCATGTTTACGTCGATGCCGGTCGGGGTGACGATGCGGTCCCATATAACGGCGACACGTGGACCGTTCGGCTCCATCTCGTACTTGCCAAGGACTTTCGAGCCCTTTGGCAGAAGCAGGCGCTTACCTGTGAACGAATATATGGGTTCAGTCACGACACAGGACGTGAAGCCCGGTATGTCGGTAATGATGCGGGTCTCGAGCACGCAGCGAATGAAGGTGCCGCGCAGCATCAGCGTATCCGGATGCTGAAGCGGCGTTGCATTGGAGACTTCCGGTAGTTCCTTCGCGGTGTAAGCGAGGTTGTTGGTGGCGCTCATCCGCGGCGCCTGCGCACCGCCTCCGGGCATACCCAGCATGCCGAAGCCGCCGGCGCCGCCAGTAGCGCCCGCGTCAGGAGCGGGCGCTCCTGCACCTTCGGCAACAGCCTGGAAACCGGCGCCGTTGTTTGCGGCGGCGATGCGACGTTCGAGCAGCGTAGGCTGGTGTGGCCCTTCAGGCGCTACCTGCACGGGCACCGGCGGCGGAGCGCTGTTTTGCACTGGCGGAACGAAGGGGGCCAGTGCAATCGCGTCCGGCTCTTTGGCCGGCTGGTTGCCGAAAGAGGGGCCTGGTGCGGTAGGCGCGTCGGGCACGACGACGGTTTCTTCTCGCCCCTTGTTTACGGGCTTGTCTTTGGTTCCGGATGTATGAAACAACCAGAAGGCAACGACCACGAGAAGCACGACGATACCGGC
>NZ_JBFUAT010000067.1:0-10985 GCF_056406135.1 Luteibacter sp. P1_D3
GCGTAATCTCCTGCAGGAACCACTCGTTCCCATCCGGATCGCTGAAGCGGGCGAAGGACCCATAGCTCTTCCGCTCCGGATTGAGCCCGATCACATCCCGAGAGCCATCCGCGCGATGGAAGATGCCGCCGGCATCATGAAACGGCTCGCTGACGTCCACGCCTCGGGAAAGAAGCTCGGCACGCGCCGCCGCCAGATCCCGAACCACCAGGTAGAGCCCCCGCGCCGTTCCAGCCGACGCCGAGGTCAGATTGCTGCCCATCATCACCGAGCACCCTGAGCCGGGCGGGGTGAACTGGATGACGCGGAACCCGTCGGGGGCGGGGAAGTCGGCGTCGAGGCGCCATCCCAGGTTCGCGTAGAACTGCTTCGCGCGGTCCACGTCGGTGACGGGGACGACCACGATTTCCAGGGTCATGTCGAAGGGTAGCGGACGCGGCGATTCGGATGCGCTCATGGTGGGCAGTTCCTGGTCGGAGGACATTGATTTCCCTGGACTTCGATCATACGTAGGCGGTAACGCCGCCATCTTGCAGCGAACTATCGTTCATGGGCGCCCCGTGCACCCGTCATCCTCATCGCCAAGGTTCTCGCCCCATGCCTCAGAAAATGAAAATCGACTTTGTCTCGGATATTGCTTGCCCGTGGTGCGTGATCGGCCTGGGTGGCCTCGAGCAGGCGCTCGACAAGCTGCACGATGTGATCGAGCCGGAGATCACCTTCCATCCGTTCGAACTGAATCCGAACATGGTCGCGGGCGGCGAGAACATGGTCGAGCATGTTGTCGCGAAGTACCGCATTCCGGCTGATGAAGCGCGGGTCAATCGCGAACGCATCAAGGCACGCGCGGCGGCCGTCGGCTTCACCATGAATACCTCGGATGCGAGCCGCATCTACAACACGTTCGACGCGCATCGCCTGATCGCGTGGGCGGGCTCACACGGTAAGCAGCATGCGCTCAAGCGGCAGCTGTTCACCGTGAACTTCACCGATCAGACCGATCCGGGCAACCACGACACCCTGGTCGCGGCAGCCGAGAAGGTCGGGCTCGACCCGGTCGAAGCACGCGCGGTACTCGAGTCGGACCGCTATGCCGAAGAGGTCCGTCGCGACGAGAAGCTGTGGCAGAGCCGCGGCATCACCGGCGTGCCGGCCGTGATCGTCAACGACCAGTACCTGATCTCGGGCGGCCAGCCGCCGGAAGAGTTTGAGCGCCAACTGCGCCAGATCGCAGCGGAGAGTGCAGCCTGACGCGGCGAGGCTCGCCTCCGGCCCATCAACTCAAGGGGCGATGCGAACCATCGCCACCCCGTGGCGGGGCAGCGTCGCTTCAAACGGACGCTGCGTATCGACAGCGGCGTGACGCCATAGGTCACGGGCACCGGTGGGATGCGCGAACCGATCGCCTAGCTTGTGCCACGACCAGCGAACCGTGGTCGACTCACCGCGATTGAAGAAGCCGACGACGATCGATCCGTCGGCCATGTCGCGCACCAGTACTTCGACATCGCCCTGGCGTTCGAGGCGCCTTGCCGGATGCCCGGCCGGGTCCTGATCGACGGCGATCACCTCGCGGTTGAGCAGGATGTCCTTCGTGGTGGCGTCCATCGTGCGCAGATCGTTACCAGCGAGCAGCGGCGCCGGAAGCAGCGACCACAGGCTCATCTGGGTCCGGTATTCGTCGGCCGTCATGCCACCGTTACCGATCTCCAGCATGTCCGGGTCGGACCAATGGCCCGGACCCGACCACGCGCTGAGGTCCAGCTGGCGGAAGCCGCGCTGCGACATCGATTCCCAGGTGTCGCTGATGTCCGGTGTCGTGCGCCACAGGTTGGCGCCGGTCTGCGGACCCCAGCGCCAGATATCGAAGTCGCCCGATTGCGAGAGGCTGTAGACCACCGGCCGTCCCGCCTTGCGCAGGGCCTCGCCCATCTTGCGGAAGAGCATCTCCTGGTTGCGTTGCGTCACCGGGTAGAGGTCGCGCGCTCCGCAATAGTCGTACTTCAGGTAATCGACGCCCCAGCTGGCAAACCGGCGGGCGTCCTGATCCTCGTGTCCGTGGCTACCCTCGAAGCCTGCACACGTCKTCGCGCCGGGCGACGAATAGAGACCAAGCTTCATGCCGCGCGCATGCACGTAGTCGGCGAGTGCTTTCATGTCGCCGAACTTGTCATTGGTCTCGATATCGCCCACCGCGTTGCGCTTGCCCTCCCAGGTGTCGTCGATATTGACGTAGACATAGCCCGCGTCCCGCATGCCATTGGCCACCATCGCATCGGCCATGGCGCGGACATCCGCGGCGGTGATCCGGCCGGCGAAGTGGTTCCAGCTGTTCCAGCCCATCGGCGGTGTCGCCGCCAGGCCGTTGGCTGCGACCGGGCCGACGGCCGCGGGTTCTGGCGACTCAGCGGCCCGGCTCACGCCCGCGACGGAGAGGGAAACGGCAGCCAGCACGGTGACAACGGCACGAGAGCAGGTGGGGAGCGGCACGGTATCGATCCAGGACGCGAAACCCCGGATGGTAACCGGGTTGCCTCGTGGCCTACGATAGCGGCTCCCCAGGACGTTCGAACCGGAGTTGCTGTGGACACATCCGAAGCCTCGCCCGACCGCCTCAGCGTTCGTTCCCTCGAACCCCGTGACCGCGAGGCATGGCAGGTCCTCTGGGACGGCTACAACGCCTTCTACGGCCGCGAAGGCGCCACAGCCTTGCCGGATGAGATCACCGAGGTCACCTGGACCCGCTTCTCCGATGGCTACGAGCCGATGTACGCCGTGGTGGCGGAGCAGGGCGGTGAGCTGCTCGGACTCGCCCATTTTCTCCTGCATCGCAGCACCACGCAGATCAAACCGAACTGCTATCTGCAGGATGTCTTCACGATGCCGGAAGCGAGAGGCAAAGGCGTCGCCCGTGCGCTCATCGAAGACGTCTACGCACGCGCCACGGCGCTCGGTGCGGCGCGCGTTTACTGGCAGACCCACGAGACGAATACGACCGCCATGGTTCTCTACGACAAGGTGGCCGAGAAATCCGGATTCATCGTCTACAAGAAACTGTTGTGATGGGAGACTGACATGAAACGAGTCACAGGCATCGGCGGTATCTTCTTCCAGGCACGCGATCCAGCGGCGTTGACCGCCTGGTACAGGAAGCATCTCGGCATCGATGTGAAGCCTTGGGGAGGCGCCGCGTTCGACTGGACCGATGACGCAGGCAAGCCCACGGGCGGAACGACGGCCTGGTCCATCGGCAAGGCGGATGGCGATCAGTTCGCGCCGAGCACCGCGCCTTTCATGGTCAATTACCGCGTCGCCGATCTACATGCCTTGCTTCAGGCGTTGCGCGACGAAGGCTGCGAGGTGCTCGAGAAGACCGACGAGTCCGAATACGGCAAGTTCGGTTGGGTCATGGACCCTGAGGGAAACAAGGTGGAGCTGTGGGAGCCGCCCGAGGGCGGTTGAGTACGAGACGATTTTCCAAAGAAGGGCAAAATCTGGTGAGGTTAGGATCTGTGTCAATTCGATAGCAGCCTCCCTGGCTTTGCACAGAGCGGAGCGGCTCTTACGGGATGTCCGACGTAGCCGTGTGATCCGGGAATAAAGGGGTGTCGCGATAACTTGCGATATTGCCGGGCCGCCTGGAGCCACGTAAGGTTTGCTGGCAAGCTGACAAGCACACCCAGGGGATGTCGTGGAAGATTGGCGCGCGTTCGAGGAAGAGGTCCGGCACGTTTACCAGGCGCTGGCGAATCAGAAAGGCGAGGGGATGCTGGTCGCGCAGAATGCGCGCCTCAAAGGCCGCTCCGGAACGTTCCATCAGGTCGATGTCTACTATGAGTTCGAGCGCGACGGTGTTCGCTACAAGGTCGCCATCGAGTGTGCGGATACGAAGCTGCCTGTCGACAAGGGTCGTGTCGGTGACTTCGCGTTTCGGCTGAGCGACATTGGCAACATCCTCGGCGTGGTCGTATCTCGTGGCGGGTATCAGCTCGGCGCGGATACGCTTGCGGGTCAATACGGCATCGAACTCCTGCAACCTCAGGACTTGCCCTTGATCGGCAAGTTGCTCGCCAGGCAGATGGCGGTCGTGTCGTTGCCCGACGAAACATCGGTGGGGCAACCGTTCTGGACCGTCATGGAACTCCGCGACGGCAAGACGACCGGCGGCTTCTACGCCACCGAGCAACCCGGTACCACCCGCCGTCACATCCCGCTCCTGTACAGCAGGGGACACGCGGAGCGCATCGTGCGCGAAGGTCGCCTGGATCCCTTGCAATGGGGTGTCAGAGGCTTGCCCAGGTCCGCGCTACCCGCGTTCGTCCAGACCCTCGACGCTCTCGAAAAACAAGACGGCGGAGCGGTGGTTCTGTTCCTTCCGCCTGCTGCACGAGGCGATGCGGATTTCATCGCGATGCCCATCACGAAGGCGCAGTTGGCCGATCAATACGGTGTCGCAGCGGTGGCTTAGTCGAGGGCGGGAAATCAGCCATAAGTCGATGATTTTTCGCGCCGAGCGCGCAAGCTATCCCGTTGATATCGCAAGATATTGCGAATCTTTCTCGTCTTTTTGGCCTAGGCCGAAAGCCGAGCGGAGACGGCGTGTTTGCAGGGGTATAACGACCTAGGCAGGTAACCCCCTCGCACACGTTGCGCAGGCAAATAAGGTGGCAGTCCATGACGCCCTCTAGCCCTCCGATGATTACGATGGATTGGGATGCGTTCGATCCCTGGCGCGTCACACCGCTGACGCACACGTTCACCGATCACCCGCTGTTACAACGCGATGCCCTGGTCGAACTCGGCAAGCGTTGTCGCGGCACGAACCGCTGGTACAGCTTCAACGATGGCGTGACTGCCGGCACGGACTTCGATGCCGCGGCATCGCTCTACCCGAGCAGTCGCTCCGCCGTCGACTCGCTGCGCGCTATCGAAAATGCAAAAGCCTGGGTGCTCCTTCGACACATCCAGGCCGACCCCACGTATCGATCCCTGGTCGACCTGGCCTTCGAACCGATCCAGGCAAAGATCGAACAGAAGGATCCGGGTGTGTACTATCGCGCAGGCTGGATATTTTCGGCCTCGGCGCACACCGTTACCCCGTTCCATATCGATCGTAGTCACGTGCTCCTGCTCCAGGTGGCCGGTACGAAAACCGTCTACGTGTGGGACCCCTACGATGCGGAGACGATCGACGATGAGACGCGTGATGCCTTCCACGCGCGGCACGATCTGAGTCACGCACACTGGCGAGAGGAATTCCGCGAGCACGCGCACGTGTTTCAGTTAGCGCCGGGTGAGGGCGTCTACATGCCGCTGACCAGTCCGCACATGGTCGAGACCAGCGATGAGGCATCGACGACGATCAGCTTTACCTACGATACGGCGGCGACGCGTCGCATGGGCAAGGTGCATGTTCTCCGCGACGCACTCAATCGCATCGGTATCCATGCGCCGCCGGTAGGTAAGCATGGTGCCTTCGACGCGGCGGCGTGGCTCGCGTCGTCGGCGTTGGTGGCTGTCGGTGGTCCGGGAGGAAAACCGCCGGCGTGTCCATCGCTACGCCGGCGTTATACGTATGCCGTTGCGGACTGATTAGCGCCGCGGTGCGGCGGACGCTTCTTTCACGGCCTTGCGGTGGTTTGCCCAGAACCCGGCAATCACGGCTGCCACCATGAGGCCCTGTGCTCCGACGCTTTGCCAGGTGGGGAAGAGTCCGATCAGCTCGAGCCGCGGCACACCGCCAAGCGGCCGGATGCCGACGATGCCGGCCTCCTGCAGCGCCGCGATGCCCTTGCCCGCCAGCACGACAGTGAGGACCGCCATCAACCAGGAGCTGTAGTTGAAGAACTTGGCGATCGGCAGGATGCGGCTATACCGAAGCAGCGCCCAGGCGATGATCGCGAGCGCAATGCATGCCGTGGCAGCACCGGCGAGCAAGGCGGCGCCGCTGCCGGGCGTCCATAGCGCGGCGTAGAAGAGGATCGTCTCGAACACCTCGCGATACACCACGATAAAGGCCAGTCCGAACAGGAACCACGCCGAGCGTCCGGACAGGGCGGTGGCCATGCGCGCCTTGATATAGCGCTGCCACTGACCGGCCTGGGACTTGCCGTGCATCCAGATGCCAATCGACAGGAGCACCACGGCTGCGAACACCGAACCGAACCCTTCGGTCAGTTCGCGACTCGCGCCGCTGATGCCGATCAGCCAGGTCGCGACGACCCAGGTGAGGAAGCCAGCGACGAGCGCGCCGGTCCACCCAGCGTGGACGTACGGCATCACTTCCATGCGCTCGGCCTTGCGCAGGAAGGCGATCATCGCGACCACGATGAGCAGCGCTTCCAGCCCTTCGCGGAGAAGAATGGTCGCCGCACCGATGAAGGTGGAAAGCGCGCCACTCGCGTTGGGCGACAGCGCGGTCTCCGCATCGTCCAGCAGATTGCTCAGGACCTGTTCGCGGATCGCGACATCATCGACCGTGGCGCCGTGTTCGATCGCGGCACGGTATTCGCCCATCGACCCTTCGATATGTTCGAGAAGCGTGCTGTCGCGGGTGCCGAGCAAAGGCTCGATCGGTTCGAAACCATCCAGGTAAGCCGACAGCGCCAGCGTGCTTGCGCCGGGTTTGTCGCCTTCACGATAGGCCGCGAGGCTCGCCTTGAGCTTCTCGCGGACGATGGACAGCGACGACGCCGAGACCTTCGGCGCGAGGACCTCCGGATGGCGGCGAAGATAGCCCATGATCTCGTCGGCTTGTTCCTGCCCGATGCGCTTGCCCAGCGCGGACGGTGTCGTGGTGACGAGCGAGGTGAGGTCTGGGACCTCCTTGTGCGTGCCTGCATCGCGTTGCCAGAGTTGCTCACCTGCGGCGGCCACCGGGTCGGGGGTGGCGAAGTGGCCGACGTAAAGTGCGAGCGACCAGCGGTCATCGTCGGACAGGCTGGCGAAGCTTGGCATGGGTGTTCCATCCACACCCTGCGTCACGATCTGGTACAGCGAGAACACGCTGCGCTCGCGTGCGCGATCCTGATCGGTGAAGGCGATGGGCGGGGTCGCGAGGGCTTTCGCAGCCGGGCCGTCGCCATGCCCTGTGGCGCCGTGGCACGCCATGCAGTTCTGCTGGAAGAGTTGCGCACCGTGCGCGAAGTCCGGAACGCGCGCGGGTGCCAGGGGCACGGGGTAGGCAGCCAGCAGGGCTGCAGCGAGACGGTGCGAGGCGTCGGCGACGTCCTTCGGTTCCGACTTCGATGCGATCGCCGCTTTCAGTGCGGCTGATTGCGCCAGAAGCGCGGCCTTGCCCGGTTTCTCCGGCAGGGCCGCGATGTGGGTGGCGACCGTGGCCGCAAATTCCTGCTGCTCGGCGTATTCCGCGGGGCTGGACACGGCTCCATGGTTGACCGCGCCCGCATAGTCCACGGCGATGTAGTCGAGCAGCCGCCAGGCTGTTTGCGCGTCGGCCGCGTAGGGTTCAGCGGCCAGGCATGTCGTCGTAAGCAGGAAAAAGAAGGTGAATCCAGCAAGCCACCGGGTAACGCGGGGGACCATGGTGCGGGCCAGTCGTAGTGAGAATCGTTATCATACAGCAAGGGCGATCCTCACTACTGACGATCCCCATTACTGAAGGTTATCGCTGTCCATACGGCCTCTGAGCCGCGTGCCGGCGGCGTCGAGCACTTTGCCGATGTCGGACCAGGTGAGGTTCTCTTTCTGGATGTCCGCGCCGAGCAGCGGGTCGATCGCCACGGCAATGCGTTTGCCGGAGCCATCGAGCAGCTCCACCTCCAGCGTTGCCGAGGCGATGTTGATGTTCGGACCCGCTGTTGCGGCGTTCTTCGCGGCACCGATCACGAACCCGACCGGCGTGTAGCCGAGGATGCCGCGCTTCTTCTTCTCAGCCATGACGTTGGTGATGGCGATGCGCAGGTGGAGTACGTCGGGCCCGGCGGTGTCGACCACGGGGTAGGTCGGGGCGAGATGCTTGACCAGCGCCTTGCGCAGGTTCTCCGTCACGGCGGAGAGTTCGTTTGGATCGATGCCCTGGTAGGTGGAGTCCTTGGAGTACCACACGAGAATCGGGTCGATCTGGACCTTGGTCAGCCCCTTCAGGCTGCCGCCGGGTGCCAGGTAGATGAAAGAGCCCGGATGGCGTGCATCCGGCTGCAAGGGCGGATAGGAATCGAGRAATCCGCTTTGTGGCGGCACGGCCGCGGCGGTGGCCAGCGTAAGGACGAGCAGGCCGAGAAGAACGGACAGGGAGGGACGCATGGGGAACTCCTTGCTGGCTCACGGCGTCGTTGTGTCGCCGACTGTCATCCAGCTTAGAGAAGCCCGCTGCGTCCCGACCCGGTAGGACTACCTAGGCGAAAGTGCGTAAGAGTTCGGGTGCCTGGGTATGCTTCATTAAAAAAGGCCTTCCCGTGTTGCAACGGGAAGGCCTGTGTCATTCGAGCCGTCTTGATCAGGCTGGCACGCAGCGCCAGGTGGCCTTACCGTTGATGACGCCTACGAACTGGGCGACTTGTCCATCCGGACACACGGGCGCATTGCTACGACCATGATTGAGATCGGTGCGTGTGCCGATGCCGGTGGCGTTGGCGGATACGGCGGCAGCGATCAGAACCAAACCAACGAATACGATCTTCATATCGACGTCTCCCTCGTGGCTGTGAAAATCCTTGTTGGCTTTACTCTGGGTCGGAGCCGCTTGCAACTATTTGCCGTTATTGCCCGTGACACGTACGCCGCCTCGTCGAGCTATTCGACGATAATCGCCGTCACGTGATACACGCGCCCGCCCCAGCCATCGTTGGGGAAGGCATCCGACACCTTCAGGTAAACCGGTTTGGAGCCGTCAGCGGCGGCGCCGAGATACGGCGTCAGGTCGATGCTTCGATCGGCCTTGTTCGAGCCATCGGTGACGGACTGCGTCTCTTGCAACACGGTGGTCCAATGCTCGTTATCGGTGCTGGCCTGCACCAGGAATTCCGCATCGATGGTCAGGGTGACGTGCGCCGAAGTGGTGTCGGCCGGGAAGGGGAATCGATAGGTGAAGTGCGCATTGCCGTCGGCAAAGCGATTCCGCACGCCATTGCTCTGCGACCCGCCGGCATCGAACAGCCACGGGCTTTCATTCACGGTGCCGGTATCGAAATCGATGGTGTGCGCCACCAGCACGTCGGCCTGGGTCGTGAAGCGCAACCCAGCGGCCAACAGGTTGACGGTGACGAGATGATGCCCATCCGTCGCCGCCGCTGGCACGGTGATTTTCAGGGGTTGAGTCGTGCTGACAGGGAGTGCGTTGCCGCGCGGCTGCAAACGGAGGAGGGCGGCGCGTGGCGATGCGCTCCATCCCGCGGGTGCATCGACGGAAGCGATCGCGAGCAAGGGAAAGTAACCGGTCGCCGATGCGCCAAGCTCGAGGGGAACGCTGGTGATACCCAACGCGGCCGGCATGACCACTGGCTGTGCAGGCGATAACGTCCCCGCCAGGGATGCCAGTGGCGTCAGCGTCGGCACGCCGCCAATCAGGGCACTGAGGGCGCTCGCCTGTGTGCGCCAGTCGAATACGTTGGGGTGGTCGTCGTCGGTCGCCCCCGACCAGCGTGTGCCGAGTCGGCCGGCGGCATCGCGGTCGTTCTCCCACAGGTTGTTGGCTTGCTGGTCGAGGAAGGCTGCGTAACGGCGCTCGTGCGTGGTGTCGACGAGATCGGTCCAATAGCGCATGAAAATGCCCTTGAACTGCTTGGCGTTGTCGTCGCAGGTCTGATCGGACGCGTCGCAGGTTTCGCTCAGGACGCCGTCGGTCACCAGCGCATCGGGGCCGATCGCGGCATCGGCGAGGCGCTTTACAGACGTGAGGATCTGCGGATCCCGTGTGGCGCGCCACAGCTCCAGGCCGGCGCCGATGGCCAGGCCCTGGTTGTAAGTCCACACGTTCTGGCCATTGTTGGTACATGCGTTGGTCAGGCCGTCGTTGACCAGGCCGTTGGCATTGATCATCCCGCTGCCCTGGAACCACGTCCATGCTGTCCTGGACCGACCCAGCCACAGCGTGTCGCCGGGAATCCGGTTGTGCAGTTCGGCGGTGAGGCGGATCCAGAGGCCGTTGACGATGGCGTTCTTGTACGTACGCTCGCCATCCCACCAGACACCGCCGCCACAGGTTCCGGTGTCCCAATAGCCGTTGACATAGTTGGCAATGGTCACCGCCATGTTGAGGTACTTCGGGTCGCGGGTCAGGTCATAGGCCTGCAACCAGGTAAGGCCCCACCACTCGGAGTCGTCGATGGCGCGGCTGGTGAAATTGCCCAGCAGCGGATCGCCGGACAGCACGCCCGCCGGGAACACGCCTTTGTCTTTTTCGAAGGTGTTGTTCAGTTGACCGAGATAGCGGCGGTCGCCGGTGCGCTGCATGTAGTCGCCGATGGTTTGCAGCGCGACGGCAGAGTTCCACCAGCTGGAAGGAAACCAGGCCTTGTCCGGTTCATAGGAACTCATCAACACATCGGCGGCGACCCGGGCGCGCGCCATGGCCGTCGGACCGTCACCTTGTCGCGAGGGCGAAGGAGTCTGTTCGGCGGCAGCCGAAGGGAAGGAGACGGCCATGACCGTCAGGCTGGCGACGGCCAGCAGGTTACGAACGCGTATGCGCAGTGCGCCAGGCTTCATGATCGGAAGCGCTCCTCTGGGAAACCCACGAAGGTCCAATTTAGACGTCTAAATTGGCGAATGGATCGTGCGAATCGGGGGAGTGTTGCAGAGCCGAGTCCATGAAAGTGAGAACCAGGTCAAGGCAATGGTGCCCGCGTCACTGTTCGTCGAAGCATGGCGTGCAAATGCTGCGCCGCAGCTTGCGAACATATAATCATTAAATACTACAATTGAATCGTTCGGGGACTTTATGGATTTTCGACAGGCGCCTGACGACAGGCGTCTCCTTCGTCTGCAAGGGAGTGTCGCACCATGCGTTTTCACACGGCTTCGCC
>NZ_JBFUAT010000068.1:0-10090 GCF_056406135.1 Luteibacter sp. P1_D3
AGTGGGACACTTGCATTTGGTTGACTACTTCAGTCCACCGCAAGGCGTCCACACAATTCACCTGCGCACACTGTCAAAGATCTTGTTCGCTCCGCAGAAGCATTTCGCTTTCTGCGTCAGGACATTTCGTCCTAGTGAGCCGCCCATTCTATATCGTTTTTCGTTTCCGTCAACACCCTCGTGAATCTTTTTTTCGAGGTTGTCGCCGAAGCGATATAGCTGCCGAAGCGTTCGTCTTTCGACGTGGGCCGCTGCGGGAGGCGAATAATACCGATTCCTGAGCCTCCCGCAACCCCTTTTGTGAATCTTTTTTGAAAGCGACGTTAAATCAGGCGGATACGCGCGAAATTTCTTTTGCCAACCTGGAGCACGCCTTCGAATCCGGCCGTGAAGACGCGCAAAGCATCGTCCACCACCTCCCCATCGATACGCACCGCACGTTCCTTGAGCTTGCGGTTCGCCTCGGAATTGCTCGGCGTAACGCCCGCCGCCGTAAGAAGAGCGGCGAGACGGAAGCCTTCAGCGGGCGCTTCGATGTCTGCCAGAGGCAGAAGGCTGGTATCGCCCTCCCCTGTGACGACGGCATGCCAGCCGGCAATGGCCTGCTCGGCGGCAGCCGCATCATGGAAGCGCGTGGTCAGTTCGCGGGCCAGACGTAGCTTGGCGTCCCGGGGATTGAGGACGCCCGAGGCGATCTCTTCCTTCATCCGGGCGATATCCTCCAGGGACACGTCGAAGCTGAGCAGTTCGAACCACCGCCACATCAGGTCGTCACCGATCTTCATGGTCTTGGTGACCATATCGATGGCGGGTTCATTGATACCTATGTAGTTGCCTAGCGACTTGGACATCTTGTTGACGCCGTCCAGGCCCTCCAGCAAAGGCATCGTCAGGACGATCTGCGGCGGCTGGCCGTGGTGCTCCTGCAGGGCACGGCCCATGAGCAGGTTGAACTTCTGGTCGGTGCCGCCCAGCTCCACGTCGCATTCCAGCGCCACGGAGTCGTAGCCCTGGACCAGCGGATACAGGAACTCGTGGATGGCGATGGGCTGCTCGGACTTGTAGCGCTTGGCAAAGTCGTCGCGCTCGAGCATGCGAGCCACGGTGTGCTGGGCCGCCAGGCGGATCATGTCCGCGGCGCCCATCTTGCCGAACCACTCGGAATTGAAGCGCAGTTCGGTCTTGGCCCGATCGAGCACCTTGAAGACCTGCTCGGCATAGGTCTCGGCGTTGGCCAGCACGTCCTCGCGGGTGAGCGGCTTGCGGGTGACGTTCTTACCGGTGGGGTCGCCGATCATCCCGGTGAAGTCGCCGATCAGGAAGATCACCTGATGACCGAGATCCTGGAATTGGCGCATCTTGTTCAGCAGGACCGTATGACCCAGGTGCAGGTCCGGGGCGGTCGGGTCGAACCCGGCCTTGATACGCAGGGGGCGGCCCGTCTTCAACCTGGCTTCGAGGTCTTCCTTCTTGATGATCTCGTCCGCGCCGCGTGCGATCAGCGCCAGGGCCTGGTCCAGCTCGTTCATGCTTTCTCTCTGGTAGTCATGGGTCTGCGGCCTTCACATATGTGTGTGAAGAGACCGTGGGGGTTAATTGTGCGTTAACCCAAAGATGCGATGCAAAGCCTTGATGGCAAAGGCGTTGACGCCGTTTGCACGAGGCCGTTATGGTACGCGACAACCCGGGGCGAGCGGATACAAGAAAGACAATGACTGATGAGAACAGAGGCGCGCACAGCGCCCGCAAGCAGGCGATCCGTCGCAAGGCGCAGCGCCGTCACTCGCACTTCTACGATAGTCGTGCGCATTGGTCGTTCAGTCGCAACGCGTCGTCGGAGCCGCTGAGCTGGTCGCGAGAGCGCTGGATCCTCGCCGGCACCGCCTTCCTTCTTGTGATTCTTTCCGCCCTCGTGATCCCGGCCTGGGCCGGCGCCATGAAGTCGTCGTCGGTCGCCCCGGCACCGGGCATCGCGGCAAAGACCACGGTCGCCACCGCGGTCGTGGCGAGCACCGACCCGCTCGACCACGCCATCGTCCCGCTTGCCTTGCCGAAGATGGACCCGGCCACGATCAAGCCGATCGCTCCCGTTGACGAGTGGCAGACCGTGCAGGTGCATCCGGGCGAGACCCTCGCCGACATCTTCCTGGCCCAGGGCCTGTCGATGACCGATCTCCAGCACGTGATCGACGGCTCGGGTGGCACGAAAGTCTTCCACCAGATCAAGCCGGGCCAGGAATTCCAGTTCCTCGTCGGCGGCGATCACACGCTCAAGGGCGTGCGCTTCGACCAGGACGAGGCGACCATCGCCACCTTGCGTCTCGACGGCGCGTCCCCCCAGCTCACCACGAAGACCCGCGACGTCCAGCGCCGCGAACACATCTCCCATGGGGTCATCGACAGCTCGCTGTTCGGTGCGGCGTCCAAGGCGGGCATGAGCAACGCGATGGTGCTGAAGCTCGCCGAGGTGTTCAAGTTCGATATCGACTTCGTCCAGGACCTGCGCGTCGGCGATAACTTCACCGTCATCTATGACGATGTCTACAGCGACGGTTCGTACCTGCGCGAGGGCGACATCGTCGCCGCCGAGTTCGTCAACCAGGGCAAGCGCTATACCGCCTATCGCTTCAAGAATGCCGACGGCAAGTGGAGTTACTTCAGCGAAGAAGGTCGCCCGCTCACCGGCTCCTTCCTGCGCATTCCGGTCGACTTCACGCGCATCTCGTCGCAGTTCAGCGCCGGTCGCATGCACCCGATCCTCGGCACGATGCGCGCACACAAGGGCGTCGACTACGCCGCCCCGACGGGCACGCCGATTCATGCCGCGGGCGATGGCGTGGTCAAGTTCCGCGGCTGGATGAACGGCTACGGCAACTTCGTCGTCATCCAGCACAATGCGACGATCAGCACCGCTTACGGCCACATGTCCCGCTTCGCCAACCTTCGTGTGGGCCAGCGCGTGAGCCAGGGCAACACCATTGGCTTCGTCGGCATGACCGGCCTGGCTACCGGGCCGCACCTGCACTACGAATTCCGCGTGAACAACGTGCAGCGCGATCCGCAGACGGTGACCCTGCCGAAGCCGGAGCCGCTCCCGGCGGCGCAGCTGGCGAAGTTCAAGAAGGAAGTGGTCGCCCCGCAGCTGGCCCGCCTCAACCAGGTCGACAACAACACCAAGCTCGCGCGCGCCGATACGGCACCGCGCAGCGACGACTGAGTCGTGTCTAACGACGATGGTCTCTACCTTGGCCTGATTTCCGGGACCAGCGCTGACGGCATCGACGCCGCGCTGGTCCGCTTCGACGAGGGACGCCCGTCTCTCGTGGCTGGCCTCACGCATCCCTGGGACGACACCCTGCGCCGGCGCATTCTCGCCGTGGCGCAGGATGAAGACCGTCTTGCCCTGGACGACTACGGCCGTCTCGATGTCGCCGTGGCCCACGCGTTCACCGATGCGGCGCAGGCCGTGCTCGAAAGGGCGAGGGTCTCATCCACCGCGGTAAAAGCGATCGGATCGCATGGGCAGACCATTCGCCACCGACCCGACGGCCCACTCCCGTTCACGCTGCAGATCGGCGACCCGTCGGTCATCGCCGAACGTAGCGGCATCGATACCATCGCCGATTTTCGTCGTGCCGATGTGGCCGCGGGCGGACAGGGCGCGCCGCTGGTCCCCGCTTTTCATGCCACGGTGCTGCGTCCCGCCACGGGTGCACGTGCGGTGCTCAACCTCGGCGGCATCGCCAATGTCACGCGGCTATCCGCCCATGGCGAGGTTTCCGGCTTCGACACCGGCCCGGCCAATGGGCTGATGGACGCGTGGTGCCTGCGCCACCGCGGCGAAGCCTTCGACCGCGACGGCCGCTTCGCCGCAGCCGGGACCGTCGACACGACCCTGCTCGGCGAATTGCTCGACGATGCGTACTTCGTGCTGCCGCCACCGAAGAGCACCGGTCGCGAACACTTCCACCTCGCGTGGCTGGATGGCTATCCCCGTGTTGCCGGCAACAGCCCGGAAGATGTTCAGGCCACCCTGCTGGCATTGAGCGCGGTGTCGATCGCGGACGCGATCGACCGCTACGCCGGGGATGCCACTGAGGTCGTCGCCTGCGGCGGCGGCGTGCATAACGCGACCCTGATGCGCGCGCTGGCCGAACGCATGCCGGGGCGCGCGATGGTGACCAGCACGGCATTCGGCATCGATCCCGATTTCATGGAAGCCATGGCCTTCGCGTGGCTGGCTTACCGCCGCGTTCGCGGCGAGCCCGGCAATCTGGCAAGTGTCACGGGCGCACGTGGCCCGCGCCTGCTGGGCGCGCTTTACGCGGCGCCCTGAACCTCAGAACGATTCGTCGGGCACGCTGGCCTGACGCTGGGCTGCATCGATGAGTGACGAAGGCGATGCCTGGGCGAGGGCGGCCAGGGCTTCCTGGAACGCCGCCTGCTCCTCGGCATCCCACGCCCCGGTCAGGTGCGCGATATCGCCGGGCTGCAGCAGCAGCTCGCTGAACACATCGCCTGCGCTGAGGCCGAGGCCATAGCGCAGCGCGTGCAGGATCACCTCATTGATCGACCAGCGGCGTTCGCGCGCGAGCGTCTTGATCCGCTCGGCCATCTGCTCGTCGATGTGTCGCACCACGATATCTGGCACGTGCGTTACCTCCTCGCGCATGCCCCCTGTGCGGCAGATCTTACACAGTTTTGGCAATTCGTTGTGCTGGTCTTATGGCCTGTCCGTTGGGGTCGGCAGGCGGCGCCAGAGCAGGGCTAGCACCAGCAACGTGGGCACGATCGAGACCGTACTGATGATGAAGAGCGCGGAATAACCGGAGTCCTTGACCAGGAAACCGGACATCCCGCCGATCACTTTGCCGGGCAGGTTCGCCAGCGAACTGAGCAAGGCGTACTGCGTCGCGGTGAAGCTGCGGTTGACCAGGCCGGACATGAAGGCAACGAGGATCGGCCCCGCAAAACCTTGCGCAAAGTTGTCGCCCGACAGGGTCACGACAAAGGCCCAGGTCTGCCCGGGGTTCTGCGCCATCAACAGGTAAAGCATGTTGGACAAGGCGACGCCCAGGGCGGCGACGACCAGCAGGCGGCGCATCTCGAAGCGGGTGACCGCCCAGCCGCCCAACAAGGCACCGGCGATGCCGATGATGACGCCGTAGACCTTCGACACTTCCGCGATCTGCGTCTTGCTGAAGCCTGCATCGAGGTAGAACGGGTAGGCCATCACCCCGAGCATCTGGTCGGGCAGGCGGAACAAGGCGACGAACAGGAGCAGCCCAAGCGCCAGCCCCAGGCCATACCGCGAAAAGAAGTCGCGGAACGGTCCGATGAAGCCTTCCTGGATCGCGACACGCAGTGGCAGGCGCTCGCGCACCCGGTGCTCGGGTTCACGCGCGATCAGCACGGTCACGATCGGCACGATCAGGAGCAGGCAGATCGCCATGTACCCGCGTTGCCAGCCGACCTGGTCGGCAATCAGCAGGATACCGGCCCCGCTCGCGATCAGGCCGAAGCGATAACCCAGGGTATAGGTCGCGGCCAACGCGCCCTGCGCTTCGATCGGTGCGATCTCGACGCGATACGCATCGACGACGATGTCGATCGTCGCACCCGCGAAGGCGGCAAGGATCGTCGCGCCGACAAAGCGTGGCAGCGATGCCGTCGGCGGCATGAAGGCCATCGACAACAGGCCCGCGGCGAGCAACAGCAGGGCGAACATCAACCAGCCGCGACGTTGGCCCAGCCGGCAGAACAGCGGCAGCCGGAACTTGTCGACCAGCGGCGCCCAGAGGAACTTGAAGTTGTAGCTGAAGGTGACGTAGCTCGCCAGGCCGATGGCGCCGTAGTCGACGCCCGACTCCTTCAGCCACGCCGAGAGCGTGTTGCCGACCAGCAGGAACGGCAGGCCCGAGGCCAGGCCGAAGAACAGCATGGTCACCGCACCCGGCTGGGCGAATGCCGCGGCCACGCCACGCAGCCCCTTGTAGCGGGCCACACCGGCCACTTCGGTCACTCCGCGTAATCCACGGTGTAGGGCGCGTGGTCGGAGAAGCGCTCATCGCGATAGATGGCGCAGTCGCGCGCCCGCGCGCCCATGCCCGGCGTCACGATCTGGTAGTCGATGCGCCAACCCACATTGTTCGCGCGCGCCGCGCCACGGTTGGACCACCAGGTGTATTCGACGGCGTCGGGCTTGATCGCGCGGAAGCTGTCCACCCAGCCGATCTCCTTGAAGAGCAGGTCGAGCCAGGCGCGCTCCTCGGGGAGGCAGCCGGAATTCTTCTGGTTGGACGTCCAGTTCTTGATGTCGTTCTTGGTGTGGACGATGTTCCAGTCGCCACACAGCACGTACTCGCGCCCGCTGGCGGCCCACTCGCGCAGGATCGGCGTGAGCCATTCCATGACGCGGAACTTGTACTGCTGCCGCTCGTCACCCGACGAACCCGACGGGATATAGAAGGAGACGACACTGAGATTACCGAAGCGCGCCTCGATGTAGCGTCCTTCGCAGTCGAAGTCCTCGCGCCCCAGCGAAACACGCACTTCGTCGGGCTCGCGCTTCGAATAGATCGCGACACCGCTGTAGCCCTTCTTGCTGCGGGCATCGTGATAAAAGCAGTGGTGCCCGTCCGGACGGAACATCGGATCGATCAGCTGGGCTTCCTGCGCCTTGGTTTCCTGCAGGCAGACGACGTCGGCGTCCTGGGCGCGCAGCCATTCGAAGACGCCTTTGGTGGCGGCGGAACGGATACCGTTGGCGTTCAGCGAAATGATGCGCATGGGACCTTGGGGTGCGTTTGACGAATCTCCCCATCATACCGGGCCCATAATGGCGGCATGAAGAGTGCCCTTCGCGTCATGCCCGTGGATGCCGACCTGYGGCCCGGTGTCCTTGCCCTGCGCGTGCAGGACGAGCAGTTGCCATTCGTCGGTCGTATCGGGGATTCCCTGGCCGACGTGGCCGTATGCCCCGGCAGCGACGCGCTGGCCCTGGTCGTCGATGACGATGTCGTGGGCTACGTGCGCATCGACCGACGCGCCACTGCCCTGGGCGACCACCCCCTGGCCGATGGCGCCGTCGCCCTGCGCAGTTTCATGATCGACGCCCGACGCCAGGGCGAAGGGCTGGGGCGCCGCGCGCTCGATGCCATCCATGCCTACGTCGCCGGACGCCATCCCGATCGCGAGCGAATCCTGCTGACGGTGAACGTGCGCAACGAAGCAGCCGTTCACGTGTACCGCCGCGCCGGCTATCGCGACAGCGGTGAGCTGTACCATGGCGGGCTGGCGGGTCCGCAGTTCGTGCTGTGGCGACCGCTGCACCCCTGGAACCCCTGAGAGAGATACCGCCGTGCACGATTACCAGCGCGAATTCATCGAGCTCACCCTGGCCCGCGACGTGCTTCGCTTCGGCGACTTCACGCTGAAGTCGGGCCGCAGCAGCCCGTACTTCTTCAACATGGGCCGGATCGACTCCGGTGCCGCGCTGGCCCGGCTCGGGCGCTCGTACGCCGAAGCGGCCACCCGATCGGGCGTGCCGTTCGACATGCTGTTCGGCCCTGCCTACAAGGGCATCGCCCTGGCTGCCGCGACGGCGATCGCGCTGGCCGATACCCAGGACCGCGACCTGCCCTGGGCCTACAACCGCAAGGAAGCCAAGGCCCACGGCGAAGGCGGCTCCCTCGTCGGCGCGCCACTGAAGGGTCGCGTTCTCATCGTGGACGATGTGATGACCGCGGGCACGGCCGTTCGCGAATCGCTCGAACTCATCCGCGCACAGGGCGCCGAACCGGCGGGCGTGCTTATTGCCCTCGATCGCCAGGAGCGCGGACAGGGCGAGCTGTCGGCGGCACAGGAAGTGGCCGCCCAGTTCGGCATTCCGGTCATTGCGATCGCCACCCTGGCCGATGTCCTTACCTATGCAGGTGAAAAGCCCGAGCTGGCCGCGGAATACGGGCGGCTGGTGGCGTACCGCGAGCAGTACGGCGTCAAGGCCTGAGAAAACGGCGACTGCGTCACGCGAGGCCGGCGCACATGCCGCCCCCGCGCAATCTGACGCCGCTCGCTGGCTATACTCGCTCGACAGGAGGGAACACCATGCGTGCAGTGCGTTACACCCTGGCGGGAGCCATGCTGTGCCTAGGCACGGCCGGCTTAGCTGCCGCCCAGAGCAATACGGCCAATAACAACGGTTTCCGCTACAAGTGGAAAGACACGTCGGGGCATTCGTATTTCAGCGACAGCCTGACACCGGACGCGATGATGGCCGGCTACGACGTCGTCAATGCTCAGGGCGTCACTGTCCGGCATGTGGATCGCCAGATGACGGCCGATGAACGGGCGGCGGCGAAGAAAGTCGCGGACCAGAACGCCGCGGCCTTACAGGCCGAGCAGCAGCGCCAGCGCGAAGACAACCAGATGCTCAACGCGTACCCGAACGAAGCCTCGTTCATGTCGGCGAAAAACGCCGAACTGGAGAACTTCGAGCAGGCCACGCGGACCACCCGGCTGAACCTGCAGGGGCAGGAGAAGGCACTGGCCGACCTGCTCACCCGCGCCGGCGACCTGGAACGCGCCAAGCAACCGGTGCCGCCGTACCTCAACCAGCGGATCACCGAGCAACGCAACACGGTGGCCTCGCTTCGCGCCACCCTCCAACGCCAGCAGGCATCCCGGGACGCTGCCAAGGTGAAGATCGACGGCCAGCTGCAGCATTATCGCCAGCTGAAAGCCGCCGCTGCCAACGGCGGCTGATCACCTCGTCAGAACGGCAGGGCCAGACTCCGGTCGACCGCCAGCAGACGCTGGCGGAAGGCCTGCTTCACCCGTTCCAGAGCCTTGGCGGTGTCTGCGTCGAAGCGGAAGACCAGGGCCGGTGAGGTGTTCGACGCGCGGACCAGGCCCCAGCCATCGGGCCAGTCCACCCGGATGCCGTCGATCGTCGTGACCCGCGCGTCGTCGAACGTCGCGGACGTGCGGAAGGCCTCGATGAAGCGGAAGGGCGCACCCTCCTCCATCGGCAAACGCAGCTCCGGGGTGGACACGCTGCTGGGCAACTCCTCGAAAAGCGCCGCGACACTGCGTTCCTCGAGATCGCCGGCGACGATCTCGAGCAGGCGGGCAGCCGCATAGATGCCGTCGTCAAAGCCGTACCAGCGATTGTTGTCCGCGAAGAAAAAGTGACCGCTCATCTCGCCAGCCAGGGCCGCGCCTGTGTCACGCATTTTCGCCTTGATCAGCGAGTGTCCCGTGCGCCACATGAGCGGCACGCCGGCGGACTCCTGGATCACCCGGCGCAGGTGCCCGGTGCATTTCACGTCGAAGATCACCGTCGCGCCCGGATTGCGCGTAAGCACGTCCCTGGCGAACAGCATCAGCAGACGGTCGGCGTAGATGATTTCGCCGCTGGCCGTCACCACGCCCAGGCGATCGCCGTCCCCATCGAATGCGATGCCGAGATCCGCGCCGATCGTATGGACGGCAGCGATGAGGTCACCGAGGTTTCGTGGATCGGACGGGTCCGGGTGGTGGTTCGGGAAGGTGCCATCCACATCGCAATACAACGGCACCACGTCGCAACCGATTTCCTCGAGCACACGGGGTGCGACCGCGCCAGCCACGCCATTACCGGCGTCGACAACGACCTTGAGCCGCCGTTCCGCCGAGACATCGCCGGCGATCTTTGCCACGTAGGCATCGACGATCGACTGCTCGCGCCACGTTCCGAGGCCGTCTTCCTGGAGACGATCCTCGGCGATGCGGCGGTGCAGATCGGCGATGGCACCTTCAGCGAGGGTTTCACCCCCGACGACGATCTTGAAGCCGTTGTGGTCGGGCGGGTTATGGCTTCCCGTGACCGACACGGCGCAGCCCGTGCCAAAGTGGAATGCAGCGAAATAGGCCACGGGGGTCGGTACCGCGCCGAGGTCGATCACGTCGATGCCGGCGGCACGAAGACCGTCCGAAAGCGCACCGGCCAGCTCGGGGCCCGACAGGCGTCCGTCGCGGCCCACGACGATTTCACGCAGGCCCCGCTCGTTCATGAGGCCACCGATAGCCTGGCCGATACGGCGTGCTATAT
>NZ_JBFUAT010000069.1:0-7846 GCF_056406135.1 Luteibacter sp. P1_D3
TCGGCGAGCAGCTTCCATGCACGCCCGCGGGGCGAGACGGGCAAGATAAAGCGATCGCCGGCATCCGCCGTGACCAGTCGAGGGGGCTGCCGGCCACTGCGCTCCTGTTCGATGCGCTGGAGGCTGGCCTCGATGTCGTCAGCGTTATCCGCAGGAAGGTCGAGCGCGCGCAGCACGGCACGCAACGTGTCGGCCGGGGTGGATTGCGGACGATCCAGCGCGTCGCGCCAATACACGTCCACGCCAGCCTGTTCCGCGAGCAGGGCGAGACGATCGTCGAGGGGGGCGTTCACGGCTCAGGACTCCAGGCAGGCGACCGCGCGGCGTGCGGGAAGCAGGCCACGCGATACAGAGGCGATCTCGGCGGCGTCGCCGTGTAGCCACGCCGCCGACGGCGATGGTGGCTGTGCGATGGTGACGTCGGTGTCACCGAGATTGACGAACAAAGTGAGGGCCTGGCCGCCGAGCGACCACGACGCCCTGAAGGCGCGCTCGCCGAGGGCCTCGGCGCCGAGGCTCCTCGCGTCGTCGATGTAAGGCGCGACGTACTTGTGGCGCAGGGAGATCAGGTCACGGATGAAAAGGCGGCGGTGCTCGCCGTGGGTGCCGTCGCGCTTCGGGATCGACGCGGTGAACGTGTCGTACTCGTTCGGATCCGGAATTTCTTCGCCGCCAAAGCTGGTGAACCCGGCGAACTCCTTGCGACGGCCTTCGCGAACCGCGTCACGCAGTTCCTCGTCCGCAAAGTCGGTGAAATAGAGGAACGGCGTGCTGCTTGCCCACTCCTCGCCCATGAAAAGCATCGGTACGAAGGGGGACAGCAGGAGCAGGGTCAGGGCCGCTTCCATGGTTTCCCGATCGATCAGGGTCACGAGCCGCTCGCCGAAGGCCCGGTTGCCGACCTGATCGTGGTTCTGCAGGAAGTTGACGAAGCGCACCGGCGCCAGGTGTCCACTGGGCTCGCCACGGCGGCGCGATCCCATCATCTCGCCCTGGAAAGCAAAGCCTTCGCGGAGCGTCCGCAGCAGCTTCTCCATCGGCGAGGCGTAGTGGGCGTAATAGCCCTCGTTCTCGCCGGTGAGCAGCACATGCACAGCATTGTGGAAGTCGTCGTTCCACTGCGCATCGAAGCGCCCACGCCCGAGCAGGTTGGCCTGGTTGCCCTCGTTCTCGAGGATCAGGTGGACATGGYGGTTTGGTCCCACCGCCGCATGAACGCGACTGGCCAGCGAGGCCAGCCAGCCCGGATTGCCGATCGCGTGCACGGCATCGAAGCGCAGGCCGTCGAAGCGAAACTCCTGGATCCAGTACAGCGCGTTATGCACGAAGTAGTCGCCCACCTGGGGCGACGACACGCCGATGGCCGCACCCCACGGCGTGTGCACGTCTTCATCGAAAAACCGCGATGCGTAGGCGCCGAGGTAATTGCCGTCGGGGCCGAAGTGGTTGTAGACGACGTCCAGGAACACCATCAGGCCGAGATCGTGCGCCGTATCGATCATGGCCTTGAGGTCTTCCGGCGAACCATAGGCATCGGCCGGTGCGTACGGCAGGACACCGTCGTAACCCCAGTTGCGCTCACCGGGAAACTGCGCAATCGGCATCAACTCGATGGCGGTGACTCCGAGCGAGGCCAGATGCGGCAGGATCATCTCCACGCCGTGGAAGCCGCCGAGCGCGCCGACGTGCAGCTCATAGACGATCGTCTCGTGCCACGGTCGGCCGTTCCATGCCGTATTGCGCCATTCAAAGGACAGCGGGTCGGTCACGACACTGTAGCCATGGACGTCACCGCCGCGCTGGCGACGCGAGGCCGGATCCGGCACCGCCAGCGAACCGTCGATGCGGAAGCGGTAACCCACGCCCACCTCGGCGGGGCAGATGCACTCGAACCAGCCATCATCGAGGGACCGCATGGCCGCGGTATGCCCCGTATCGCATTCGAGCGACACCGACTCGAGGTCGGGTGCCCAGAGCCGGAATCGCGTGCGACCGTCGCCCAGCGACTTGGCGCCGTACGGCATCGCGTGCACGTAGCGAGCCGTCATGCCGGTTCCGTCCGGACGATCGAACCCAGCAGGATCACGCTATGGCCTGCCACGGCGATGGTCGGTTCGCTCCAGGGCACCTCGCTCGCCGACGGTGAGGCGGTATTGCAGCGCAGCCGCCAGATGACCGCTGGCTGGGGCAGGTGGAACACGTGGGTTTCCGGGGTGGCGTTGATCAGGACCAGCGTCACGTCGGCGCGCTTCTCGCCATAGGCCTGGGCACGGCGCAGAGCCAACAAACGACCCTCGGTATAGCCCCAGGTGGCCTGGGTCATTTCCGCGCCACTTTCGTCGAACCAGGCGACCTCGCGCATGCCGGGCGCGACCTCCTTGTCGCCACGCAGGAAATGCGCCGCGCGCAAGGTGGGGTGCTGTTCGCGCAGGCGTGCCAGGCGCGCGACGAAATCGGTGAGTTCCCTGCCCTGCTCCGAGGTGGCAAGCTTCCAGTCGTACCAGGACAGTTCGTTGTCCTGGCAGTACGCATTGTTGTTGCCCTGCTGCGTGCGACCGAATTCATCGCCACCCAGGAGCATCGGCGTGCCATGCGAGAAGAACATCGTCGCCAGCATCGCCCGCTTCACGCGATCGCGTTGCAGGACGATCGCCGGATCGTCGCTGGGACCTTCGACGCCGTGGTTATAGCTTTCGTTGTCGTTGCCGCCGTCGCGATTTTCTTCGCCGTTGGCATCGTTGTGCTTGTCGTTGTAGCTGACCAGGTCTTCCAGGGTGAAGCCATCGTGCGCGGTGACGAAATTCACCGAAGCCCACGGCTTTCGTCGCTGGTGATCGAACAGCTCACCCGAGGCCTGGAGCCGGCCGGCAAGGACACCACGCATATTCGAATCGCCTTTCCAGAACTTGCGGATGTCGTCGCGGAACTGGCCGTTCCATTCGGCGAAGCCGGGCGGGTGATTGCCCAGCTGGTACCCCCCGGGACCGATGTCCCAGGGTTCGGAAATCAGTTTCACATTGGCCAGCACGGGATCCTGGCGCATGGCGTCAAACAGGCCACAACACGGATCGAAGCCGTTTTCCTCACGCCCCAGGCTGACCCCGAGATCGAAACGAAAGCCGTCGATGTGGAACGTTTGTACCCAATAGCGCAGCGAATCCATCACCAGCTGGATGACCCGCGGGTGCGCCGTATTCACCGTGTTGCCGGTGCCGGTGTCGTTGATGCAATAACGCGGATTGTCCGGCATCAACCGGTAGTAGCTCTTGTTGTCCAGGCCGCGGAACGACATCGTCGTGCCCAGCTCGCTGCCTTCGCAGGTGTGGTTGTAGACCACATCCAGGATGACCTCGATGCCAGCGGCATGCAGGGCCTGTACCGCCGCCCGTATCTCATTGAGTGCGCCCTCGGCCATGTAGCCTGGCTCGGGTGCGAAGAAGGCGAGCGTGTTATAGCCCCAGTAGTTGCGCAGCTTCATCTCGGTGAGGCGGCGGTCCTGCACGAAGGCATGCACCGGCAAGAGCTCCACCGCGGTAATGCCAAGCTTCACCAGGTAGTCGATCACGTAGGGATCGGCCAGCGCGATAAAGGTGCCACGCTCGTTCTGCCGTATGCGCTTGAGTGTTCGCGTGAAGCCGCGCAGGTGTGTCTCGTAGATGACCGTCTCGTTCCACGGCGTGTGTGGTCGGTTCCCTCCCGTCCAGTGCATCGGCTCGTCGACCACCACCGCTTTCGGCATGGCCACGGCGCTGTCACGCCGATCGAACGAGAGATCCGCCCGTGGCGAGGAAACGCGATAGCCGTGCAGGGCATCCGACCAGCGCACCTGCCCGTGCAGCAAGCGTGCGTACGGATCGAGCAGGAGCTTGTTCGGATTGAACCGGTGCCCTTCCTCGGGCTGGTAGGGACCGTAGGCCCGGAAGCCGTAGAGCGTCCCGCCGCGAACCCGCGGCAGGTAGCCATGCCAGATTTCGTCCGTGCACTCCGGCAACTCGTAGCGCGCGATCTCTCGCTTGCCGGAAGGATCGAACAGACACAGTTCGATGCGCTCCGCGTGCGCGGAGAACACCGCAAAGTTGGTACCCATGCCATCGCAGGTCGCACCCAGGGGATACGGCGTACCGGACTGCATGCGTTCGGGAAGTGCGGGCATCGCGATCCTCGTCAGTCGGCCACGAACATGACCGTCGATAGCGGCGGCAGGCTCAGCACGACCGACTGCTCGAAGCCGTGCGCGGGTACCGCCTGGGCGTGCCGCTCGCCTTCATTGCCGATACCCGACCCGCCATATTCGACGGCGTCCGAGTTCAGCGCTTCGCGCCATCGCCCGCCTTCGGGGACGCCGATACGGAAACTATGTCGCGGGGTCGGCGTCAGGTTGCTCACCACCAATACGGTGCGCCCACCGTCGGCCATGCGCAACCAGGCGAAGACGCTCTGCTCGGCATCGTCACCGATGACCCAACGGAAACCGCGAGGGTCCGAATCCCACGCATGAAGCGCCGGCGTCGCCGCGTAGAGGTGGTTCAGATCGCGCACCAGCTTCTGCACCCCCAGGTGCAGGGGATGGTCGAGCAGCTCCCAGGCAATCTGGGCGTCATGGTTCCATTCGCGCGGCTGGGCGATCTCGCCACCGGTAAACAGCAGCTTCTTGCCGGGATGCCCCCACATGAAGCCGTAATAGGCGCGCAGGTTGGCGAACTTCTGCCACTCGTCACCGGGCATGCGACCAAGCAACGAACGCTTGCCATGCACGACCTCGTCGTGCGAGAGCGGCAAGACGAACTTCTCCGAGTAAGCGTAGACCATGCTGAACGTCATCTCGCCATGGTGCCAGCGACGATGAATCGGGTCGTGGGTCATGAAGTCGAGCGAATCGTGCATCCAGCCCATGTTCCACTTGAAGGTGAAACCGAGTCCGCCCTGCTCCACCGGCTGGGTCACGCCCGGCCATGCGGTAGATTCCTCAGCGATCGTCATGCAGTCCGGGTGGCGCTCGGCGACCAGCTGGTTCACGCGGCGCAGGAAGTCGATCGACTCCAGGTTTTCGCGCCCGCCGTATTTGTTCGGCACCCACTCGCCGTGCTTGCGGCTGTAATCGCGGTAAAGCATCGACGCGACGGCGTCCACGCGCAGGCCATCGACGTGGAAGCGTTCGAGCCACGCCAAGGCACTGGCAACGAGGAATCCCGAGACCTCGTTGCGACCAAGATTGAAGATGAGCGTGTTCCAGTCCTGATGGAACCCTTCCCGCGGGTCCGCATGCTCGTAAAGCGGCGTGCCGTCGAAATGCGCGAGACCATGGATATCGGTCGGGAAATGCGCGGGCACCCAATCGACGATGACGCCGACGCCCGCTTCGTGGCAGCGATCGACGAAGCGCGCGAAGGCCTCCGGTGTACCGAACCGCGATGTCGGTGCGAACTGGCCGAGCGGCTGATAGCCCCAGGACCCGCCGAACGGATGCTCGGAGATGGGCAACAGCTCGATATGGGTAAAGCCCATCCCGGCGACATACGGGATCAGCCGCTCACCGATGTCATCCCAGTGCAGCTCTTCGTTGTCCTTGCCGCGCAACCACGATCCCGCGTGCAGCTCATAGATCGACAGTGGGGAGCCGGCGTGATGCAGGGCACCGCGCTTGCGCAGCCACTCGCCGTCCGTCCAGTGGAACGCCGCCGGGTCGGCCACGATGGATGCGGTCGCCGGTGGCAACTCGGCGGCCAGTGCCACGGGATCCGCACGCTGGGTGAGCGAGCCATCCGCGCCCCAGATCTCGTACTTGTATCGCGCGCCGGCGAGCAGACCGGGGATGAACAACTCCCAGACGCCCGCTGGGACACGTTTGCGCATCGGATGGCGGCGACCGTCCCAACTGTCGAAGTCACCGACCACGCTCACCCGTTGCGCGTTCGGCGCCCAGACGGCGAAGCGCACGCCATGCACGCCATCGATCGTGACGGGATGTGCGCCGAGCACGCGGAACAGCTCGACATGCGTGCCGTCGGACATCCGCTGCAGGTCTTCATCGGCCAGCAATGTCGCGAACGCGTAGGGATCGTGGGTGTCGTGACTCGCGCCAGGCCAGCGGACGCGAAGACGATACGCTGACTCGTCCGGGGCGATGCCGGCGAAGAGCCCGTCGTCGTGAACGCGTCGAAGTTCCGCAACCGGCCGGCCCGCGGCGTCGATCAGCTCGACGCCCAGCGCGCCCGGTTGCAGGGTGCGCACCACGCGTCGTCCGTCGATCGTGTGCGGCCCCAGCAGGGCGAAGGGATCGCCGTGGCGACCCTCCACCAGTGCGGCAACCGCAGCGGTATCGCTCAGTCCGTAGCTGCGTGCGTCGGTCACGAATCCTCCTTCAGTTCAGTGGCGGTGTCGCCGCGCGCCGCATGGAGCAGGCCCCGCAGCGGCACGTCCAGCCAACCGGGCCGGTTGGCGGCCTCGTAGCTGACCTCGTAGGCGGCCTTCTCGATGATGAAGAGCTCGAGCAGCGGCGCAAGCGCCACGGCATCGACCCAGCGCACAGGCGCCGCATCCAGCACGCTCCGGTAGGCATCGAGGAACACCTTCGACGAGCGTTCGCGGAAGCGTGCGAGGTAATCGCCGAAGCCCTCGTCTTCCACGGGTGCGAGGCCATCCTCGCCACGACGGGCCATCGCCGCGGCGTAGTGAAGGGAGCGCAGGAACCCGGCGACGTCGCGCAGCGGCGTGTGCTTGCCGCGACGTTCCTCGAGCGACCTGGCCGGCTCGCCTTCGAAGTCGATGATGTACGCATCGTCCTGGACAACGAGAATCTGGCCGAGGTGGAAGTCACCGTGGGTACGGGTCAGGAGCGCACCCTTGCCTGCCGTCGCCAGCTCACCGATGTGCTTGTCCAGCATGGACACCCGCTCGTGCACGGCTTCGATCTCGCCGTGGACGGCGTCGGAGACGTTCGTCGCGTGGTCGAGCGAACCGATGGCGCGTTTCACCTGTTCGCGGACGCTGTCTCGCCATGCACTCGCCACGGACTCCGTCGCTGTCTCCGGATCGAACGCCGGAAGCTCCGACGGCTTCGCCAGCAGCGCATGCAGTTCGCCCAGACGCGTGCCGACAGCGGCGGCGAAAGCGTCGTAGCCGCCTTCGATCTCCGCGCGGCGCTCGTCGTCGTTGGAGTGGCTGTATTCGTCGTAGCTACGACGCAGGAAGTCCAGCGTCCAGCGCCACGCGTCACCCTGGTTACGCAGGAAACCCTGCAGGACGGCGATCGTGGTGCGATCGCCCTGGTCGTCGACCCGCACCACTTCGCCCAGCAGCGGCGAGGTGTTGGCGTAGCCGTTGTCGGTGAGGAAGCGGCCCATCTCGACTTCGGGATTGATTCCCGCCGAGGTGCGGCGGAACAGCTTCAGCACGCCCTGGTCGTGGAGGATCATCGAGCTGTTCGATTGCTCGGTGGTCATCCAGCGGTTTTCGACGTCGCTGGAGAACGCGTCGGGATCGAAGGCATCGGTCCGCTCGAAGCGAACGAAGCCGCCACTCACCGGCAGTTCGACCTCATTACGCAGGCCGATCAGCAAACCGGACGCAAATGCCTCGAGCGAGAAGCCATCCGTCAGCAGACCGATACGACGGCCGCGGCGCACGCGGGCCAGCGTGAGCTGCTGGGCACGCGCGGTCGGATTCTCGTCTTCCCAGACGATACCCACCGGCAAGCTGTAACGCTCCTTGCCGCCATCGGCCAGGGTTGCCTCGACCTCCGTGAACACCAGGTCGTCTCCGCGATCGGGCCAGGGCACCGCGTAAAGAATCTTTACCGATTCGATGCCGCGGTCTTTCGCCGCGAACCAGCGGCGCACGCCGAGGT
>NZ_JBFUAT010000070.1:0-7605 GCF_056406135.1 Luteibacter sp. P1_D3
AAACCTGCGCGAAACCAAGTCAGTCTACTTTCCCACTCGCAAGCGGCAGGTAACGAAAGTCGTAGGCAGCAAAGGCTSCGCTCAGGCACGACGACGTACGATCGGCCTGCGCTACATCAACCAAGAAGTATCGCGGACGCATCATGCGAATTCACTACGTTGTTACCAGCCTCGAAAGCGGCGGCGCCGAGTTCATCATCCCCGACATCGCCAAGGTGATCCGGGATCTTGGGCACGAATTCCACGTGTTTGCCTGCGAACCTCGCGACCGCATGGCAGAACCGCGACTGATCGAAGCGGGCGTACCGTACACGCTGATGTCCGACCGACCGGCGTCCAAGCTTGCCAGCATGTATCGCTATGCGAAGGCCGTTCGCGCGTCCCCGCCCGATCTGATCTGGACATCGCTGAGCCGGGCCACGCGTGTGGGCCAGCTCGTCGGATCGATGTTCGGCATTCCCGTCGTCAGCTGGAAGCACAGCGCGGACGCGAAAGGGTACATTCGCCGGTCGCAGCAACGCAGTCACTTGTGGATCGCCGACTCCCAGGACGTCGCGCATTACCTGAAAGAGTCCATGGGCGTCGAACCCGGCAGGATCGCCACCTGGCCGTTATTCAATCCGACGTTCGCCGAAACACCCCCGCCCCGCTGGAACGGCGTTGGACCGCTACGTATCGGCAGCTCCGGTCGCCTGCATCCCCAGAAGAACTACGACCTGCTCATTCGCGCCATCGACCGACTTCGTAAGGAGGACCCGGAGACGTACGCGTGCATCGAGGTATCGATCGCGGGTGACGGGCCGCTGCGCGACGAGTTGCAGAGCCTGATCCAGTCGCTTGGCTTACAGCACAAGGTCACGCTCATGGGCTGGGTGTCCGACGTCCCCGCCTATCTGCGCGGACTGCATCTCTACGTCCAGCCGTCGTCTTATGAAGGGATGTGCATCGCCGCCCATGAAGCCATGGCGGCGGGACTTCCGATCGTCGCCACACCGGTGGGCGAAATGCGCCGTAGCGTCCAGCCCGGCGTGACCGGCGTACTCATCGAAGGCAACATTGTCGGCGACCTTGCTGCGGCCATACGGGAATTTGCCGCGAACCCCGAAAGACTGGCCACCTTCGGCGACAACGCCAGGGCGTATGTGGAACGCAACATGGGCGCTGGGGCCTTCACTCGGCATGGCAGCGATCTTCTCCGCCGGATCGAGCACGACGTACTGCCAGGCTATGCCAGGCTCCCTACCTCTCGCAGGCGCGGCCCGGACATCGCCGTGGCTCCCCGGGCAAGACATGGCGCAGCCAACCGGCGACCACCGGTCGTCACCGGTACCGACTAAGCATCTCAGTCGTCCGGATAGGCCAGGGCGTAGTCGAATGCGGCTCGCACGGCCGCTACCTGCGCGTCGTTGCACTGCTGCGGAGTCGCACGCGGGCTGTCCGGGTAGACCTCGGTGGTGGTGACGTAGCGCGCATTGGTGATACCCGCGCACAGACCAAGCTTCTTCACGTCGTATTCGATGACGCCGTCCGCGACCACAGGGGATCCGATGATCTCGCCGTGTTCGTCAGCCGGCGCGATGTGCGTCACCTTGGCAACGGCTTCGATGATCGCTTCCTGGAATTCCGGCTGGCGATTGAAGGAATCGTCGACGAGGTAAAAACCGTCCGGAATCTCGCCAGGCTCATAGTCCTTGCCGTCGCGCGCGGCCACCGCCGGACGAAACTCCGACTCGTCCGAATCGGTGGTTTCGTGCAGATCGATGTGCACGAGGATCCGGTCAGCTAACGGAGCCAGCAAGGCCACCAACGCCGCCGACTCCGCCGCCGGGCTGTCTTCGCGGAAGTTGCGATTCGGATCGATCGCGTCCGGATTCCAGCGCTGGATGCGCTCGTAGGCCCAGGGGCTGATGCAGGGCGCGACGAGCAGGTTTGCACGACCGGCATAGTCCTCGGCGTGGTCGCGGACGAACTGAAGCGCGCCTTCGACGCCACTTGTTTCATAGCCGTGCACGCCACCGGTCACGAGCAGCACCGGGAGGTCGTCGCACCAGCCGCGGTTGCGGAGCGCCAGCAGGGGGTAGCGCCCCTCGACATAGTCGAGCAGGCTGTAGTCGGTCACGTCGAAGCGCTCGCGCAGCGCGTCGATGGCAGGCAGAACGTCGGCCGCGTAGCTGCGGCTCTTCACCTGGCGAGCGCGCCATTGGGCGACTTCCGATGCCGCCCAGGGCTGGCCCGGACTGCCGATGGGGTAGGACGATGAAGTGGTCATGGCCCGATATTAGCCGGGAAGATCAGCCGGCCGTAAGGTTGTGGTCCTAATCTCGAACGATGGCGGCATGCCGGCCGCCGCCGTGAGGGAGACGGGGTGATGGCACTACGAACCTGGGCATGCCTGTTGGCGCTRACCGTGTCGGCCTCGGCGACGGCCGGCGGCGGACCGCTCGGCATCGATCATCGTCTCCACTACGACAACAGTGGTATCTGGAAGCGCAGCAACCAGAAGCTCCTCGCCGGCGCGACCGCCGTGACCGTCTTCGGCGGCGCCCTGCTGCTGGGCGATAACGACGACTTCGGCGACACGCTCTGGCGTTCGGTGGATTCGGTGGTCCTGGCCAGCGCCACGACGGATGTGCTCAAGCTGGGCTTCCGGCGGCAACGCCCATCCGAGACGGACGATCCGGACAAGTTCTTCTCCAGTGGGAGGAAGAACAACAGCTTTCCCAGCGGGGAAGTGACCCTCATCTCGGCGGCCGTCACACCCTTCATCGTCCGCTATGGCGAGGACCACCCGATGGTCTATGCCCTGGCCCTGCTGCCCGCCTATGACATGGTCGCGCGCATGAAGACCCGGGGTCACTGGCAGACCGACGTACTCGCGGGCGCGGCGATCGGCACCGGCTTCGGCATCTGGGCCTCCCGCCGGAATTCGCCCTTCATCCTCAGCGTGCTTCCGGGCGGCTTCAAGGTGGGCTTCATCAAGCACTTCGACTAGATTTAGATCGATCCAAGCGTTTTGAGATAGCCTGCGTTTTCGCATCTCTCTCAAAGCGAACCATGAAAGCATCGTTGTGCTTCGTCCTCCTACTGTTCTCCGGAACCGCCGCAGCCGCGTCGGCGACCACGCCGATCGATAGTGCCGGCCCCGTTGCGTCATGGAGGGGTCGCACCATCGTCGATACGCATGGCGTGCAGGCGTCCGACACGAATTTCGGCCCCACGACGAACGATGTGGCGTGGCAGCCGCAATGGTTTACCGCAGCGGCCTCGAATGCCTCGAGTACCGTACTCCTGAAGCGAGACGTGCTCGTATCCGCTACGGGTGCGCTGAAGGCCGCCACGACGCGCATCTCCGCCGACCGCAGCTACCGCTTATGGGTCAATGGCCTGCTCGTCGCCCGCGGTCCCGACGATGCGGGCTCGGATGTCGGCGAGACGGGACGATGGACGCATCAGTGGCTCTACGACACCGTGGATCTCGCGCCCTATCTCCACCCCGGTAGCAACGTGGTTGCCGTCGAGGTGGTCAACGTATCCTCCTCGTCGGCATTTTCGCTTGGCAAAACCGGACTGGCGTTCGAGACCGAACTCACCTACTCCGATGGTCGCCGTACTGTGATTGCGGGCCCGGAAGGCTGGACAGCCATCGCGACGCACGCGTACAGCGATGGCCCATTGAGTGCGCTCCGGGCCACGGAGGGACTTCGGTATGACGCCTCGCTCGAGCCAGCGGACTGGCGCCGCTCCAGCGGACGACACGCCTGGACAGCCGCGGTACCGATCGACTCGATATGGGGTGTGCTTCATGCGAGCCGCATACCCACCCGCATGGAAGCCGTGTGGCCCGCCACCACGCTGGGCGCCAGCCACGACATCACCACGCACGGCGATTCGACGTTCACGATCCACTTCGGGCGCGTGATCAGCGCTTACCTGTCGATGCGGGTCGAAGGCGCCGCCGGGACGATCGTCACGCTCGTACCCAAGGAAACTCGCGAGCAGGAGGCGCCTGCGCGACCGCTGCAGATAACGCTGCGCGACGGACAGACGCGCTGGGAAAGCCCTGGCTACGACTCGTTTTCGGAAGTCGAGGTGCAGGTACGGCATGCGACAAAGCCGGTGCACTTCACTTCGCTCGACGCCGTGTTTACATCGCAACCGGTCGTTTACCGCGGTTCGTTCGAGAGCAGCGACGATCACCTCAACGCGCTGTGGAAGGCCGCCCGTTGGCAGACGCAGATCTCCATGCAGGATCGCTACCTGGACTCGCCGAACCACCAGGAACCCATCGGCGACCCCGGCGACTACCTCATCGCGTCGCAAGAGAACGACTACGCCTTTGGCGATCCCTGGATGGCTGCGCAGAACCTGCGGCAGTTCGCGGCCCTACTGGATCAGAACAACGAGGTGACGTTCCACGCCAGCTACCCGCTGTTCTGGGTGCAGATGCTTGTCCACTACTACCAGCAGACCGGCGACACGGCGCTGGTGAAGGAGCTTGCACCCAGCGTCGACCGGCTGCTCGCCCATCTGAGGACGTACCTCGGTACAGATGGCCTGATGTCCGAGGCGCCGAACTACATGTTCATGGACTGGATCAAGGTCGACGGTTACAACCTTCACCACCCGCCAGCGGTGATCGGCGAAGGCTATTTCTCCGCGCTGTATTACCGGGGCCTGGAAGATGCTGCGACGATCGCCTCGTTATCGGGCGACGCGACGACGGCAAAGCGATATCGGGATGAGGCCGCGTCTCTCGCCTCCACGTTCAACCGCGAGCTATGGGACGAGAAAGCCGGCCTGTACCGTGACGGCCGGCCCTTCAGGAATCATCAGCCGCTCGTACACTACCTCCCGGCGGATCGCGACATCGAGACGCATACCGATCAGGTGAACATTTTCGCTGTCCTGTATGGCCTCGCGCCAAAGGCACGCGGCAAGGCGATCATGGAACGACTGTTATCCCGCCCACGCCTGAACGTACAGCCGTATTTCATGAGCTTCGCGTTTGATGCCGAAGCGGCGACGGGTCTCTGGGACCGCGCCGCCTGGAGCCAGATGCAGCAGTGGCACCTCAACCCACAGACGGGGACCTTCCGGGAAATGTGGTTCGACGGCGACTGGAGTCACACCTGGGGCGGCTCACCCCTGGTCCAGATGTCTTCACGCATCCTGGGCGTGACTCCCGAACAACCGGGTTACGCCGTGGTACGTGTTGCGCCCCATCTCGCCGGCCTTGAATGGGCAAAGGGCACGGTGCCGACGCCACGGGGCGAGGTGTCAGTGGATTGGAAGCACGTTCCCGCCGGACTGGAGCTCGAGGTGACATCGCCGGTGCGCATGCCGGTCGTGCTGGATATGGATGGCATGCGTGCTGGTGCATCGGTAACTATCGACGGTGCCGCCGGGACGCGTGGCGCCGACGGCACGTATGCCCTGGCACCCGGCCGCCACGTGATCACGTTCGAAGCTAGCGATATCTGAGTGTGTGACTACGGACGGCGGAAGGCACCCATGATGGTCCCCTTGTCGTCGAGCACGAAGCCGACCTCCTCGGTGCCGTTCGCATGGTGAACCAGGTACTTGTCCCATCCCTGCGGCGTGACGCCGATGAACTCGTGTGACGTGACGGGACCAAGTTGGCCAAGGAATGCTTCAGCCGCGGGTTTCTGGGCGCGGACGAGCGCCGCCAGACCCGGGCTGAGTTGCGGCGCGTCCGGATCCTGTGAGAGCACCACGTCCAGGGCTTGTTCGCTGCCTGGGTACGGCTTCTGAGCGCTCATGCGAGCGTCGAGTGCGTTCTTGATACCCTGTGCCATCGCTGCATCGATGCGCGGCGCCGTGACATGACGGCCGCTCTGGAAGAACTCCATCGCCGTGCTCTGGCCCTGGGCATTCACCACGAACGTCATGTGGGCGTCGACCACGCTCATAAAAAACGTCTCGCTGCTGCTCGGGTAGATGGCAATGAATCGCTGCCCGGTGAGTTGTGCGGATAGCTGCGAGCCTTCCAGCTTCACTGTCATCACCGAATAGGGACCGAATCGATACTGCCCCACGTAGTTGGCAAGCACGGCGGGGCTCACGGTCGCCACCTGCGGTGTCGAGGCCCCGGCGCCATTGGGCGGAGTGACTTGTGCTGCGAAGGCCACCATGCACGCCGACAAGCCGATCATCGCCAACGCGGCCACGCGCGCCCGCTTTCCAGGTTTGAGCAACATGATCCTGATCCTCTGTTCGAGAAATGATTTGGACTCCGACATGGCGGCCACGGCACCGATGGAACGGGACGGGTTCTGCCCCACCTGAATCAAGGTGTCGCAGTAGTCCGTCACGGTTGCGCCCCGACTCAGGACACGTGCGTCGCAATCCACTTCGATGGCGCGACGAAGTCGACGAAACTGCCACCAGAGCGGCAGGTTCCACGGCATGGCGACCAGCAGGCAAAGCGCGATGGTCAACACCTGCGGATCGGCGGCATCGAGATGGGACTGTTCGTGCGCGAGCACATGGCGCTGCCGCGCGGCGGATTCCTGCAACAGCCAGGCCGGAATGACGATGCAGGGACGCAGCAAGCCGACGACGGCGGGTCCTACGTCGGGCGCCACCAGTACCGGTGCACCGCAGAGGGTACCGTGCATCCACCGGCGCTTACGCCAGTAGACCAGGCCACCGCTGAGTAACAGGCCAGCCAGGACACACATCGACATGGCCAGCCATACCTCGTGAAACACCGTCTCGTAACGACCTGATGTGACGTCGGTGTTCTGCATACCAAGATCGAATATGGCCATCGGTAGGTGCACCGAGGTTGCCTCGCGCAGCGCCATCGGCCCCTGGACACTCGCCTGATGGATCAGGTTCGGCACCTGGACGGTGACGTTGGGCACGATCAACGGCAACGACAGCGATGCCAGCATGGCGATCAGCCATATCCAGCGCTTAGCCGTCCGCCGTTGCTTTGCCGCTTGTTCGGCCAGCAGCGCCGCGAGGCTGAGGATGGTGCCGACGATCAGCACATAACCGATCATCGACAGCATTACGGCTTCTCCTTGTCCGATTGCTCGGCAAGCAGCTGACGCATGCGCTTGATCTGCTCCTCGCTCAGCTTCTGATCGGACACCAGGTGCGTGAAGAGCAGTTCTGCCGAGCCCTTGAACAGTTTGTCGGTCAGATGCTGGAGGGCGTTCTTGCGTGCGGCCTGCTGCTTCACGCTGGCGAAATAACGATGACCGCGGCCTTCCTCTTCGTGCCCGACATACCCCTTGGTTTCCAGCGTCCGGAGCACAGTAAGCACGGTGGTATAGGCAAGCGGATCGCCCAGTCGCTCGCGGACTTCCGCGACGACCGAGGGACCGTGGTCCCACAGCACCTGCATTACGTCTGCTTCTCGATCGGTCAGCGCGATCTTCATGGCAAGGCGCCCATCTACTATGACTTTAGTAGATGCTAGGCGCCGCCCGGTAGGTTGTCAACTAGAATACTAGTAGACACGTCACTCAATATTCTGAACCTAATCGTCGATAAGCACCTTAACTAACTGCGCAGCATGCATTCTTTATCTTTCTTACAGAATGGGTACGCGGGAGGGTACGCGTTCGTTTGGTC
>NZ_JBFUAT010000071.1:0-7271 GCF_056406135.1 Luteibacter sp. P1_D3
ACCCTACATGATGATGTGCCCCGCCGCTTAAGCGCGGTTACGGTTAGCCGCCGCGACACCACGCTCGCCCGCCGGGTGAGCCCATCTTCAGCCGCATCCCGTGCGGAAACGCGCTCGGCATAGCGAATCGGTATCCGCTCGCTAGCCTGCTGGCAGTGGTTGCCGACGACCAAGAACATGACGCATCGATCGAGGCAATCGCATCCTCGGAGCGGGAAGCAGCGCAATCTCCTTGCCCTTAGTCACGCACCGCCGATGTTTCCGAAAACATCCGTTATCGCCAGACGGCGCCCAATATCGTGGACCTTGGTGGCGTACGCCCGAGTCAATCGTCCGTTAACGGTGATACGTCTGGCGTGAGAGACTCGCGTTGGGCTGCGACAATCTCGGCGACCAGTGCTAGGTATGCCTCGACGGCGGCCCGTGCTTTTCGGTGCGCGGATCCAACCAGCGCGCTCGCATTGCTGAGCGGCAGCGGCGGAGTCCCGCCAAAGCCGTACGAAACGACCCCTCGGGCAGGGTCGGCAACGAGCAGGAACGCGCCGTCAGGCTGTCTGACCATGTCTTGAAAGGGCTCGATGCGGCGCTTGACCATCTGCGTGAATCCCGCCTCCAGGCGAGGGGCGATGGAGTGACTTGCCTGGTTGCGGAAATCGAAGGTCAGTCGCCGGAAAGCGGTGTCATCGACGGATGCCAGGTGATCGAGAAACGAGGGCAGGGTCGACCAGACTGCTCCGATGGCGGCGAGCTGACGCTCCTGCTGAGGGGGGGCGAGATAGCGGTTTCCCTTGTCGCCCTCGAGGCTGTCCTTGTAAGTGGGATCCGTCGCCAAGCGACCGTGGTGAATAGCATGGGTGGCGATGTTGTCCAAGCGATCGCGTGTCGCGGCCGGCTGCAATAGGCACCAGGTGGCAACCGGCTCGACGCAGTGCGAACTGATGGTCCAGTTTGCCTCGTCATCAAACCGGCCGGACGCAAGCACGGTCACTCATGCTTGTAATGACAGCAGTTGGCTTTGCCACTGGTGGATGCCGTTCAACGCTTCCCGGACGTCGCCCGCGATAAGGGTGTCAATGAAGGCAAGGTGCCAGTTGACCACACTAACCGACTCGGTCAGATCGCACGAAAGCGGCCGGCTGCTGGTGTCTTGCAGCAGACCAAGCGCATCGAGCTAGGCGGCAATCGCATCACCGTAGAGCTCGAGGTCGGGATCCGAACGACGCATAGCGATGTCCTCGTTGTTGCCCGGCAGCGTTGTTAGCCGAATGAGGGGCCGCGAACATCGCCGCCCACGCCTGGGTTGGACGACGTCGGAATACGTCCGATCACACGTTCAACCGAGTCAATGAAATTGCGCGCGTCCAGAAAGTAGTTCGGATACGACTTCCGCAATCCGTCGACGGAGCCGCCCGTGATGAGGACGGGATTGAGCGGCTCGCCGGAGCGCGCGCGCTCCTCCACGGCCTGATAGTCCGAGTTGGCTTGCTGTTGCTCGGATGCGGAATAGGACCGAATGGATAGCCGGCGTACGCCCATGTCCAAGACCACCAGGTGGTAGGTGTTTCGCAACCGGCCGCTGGTGGAAATGCGGTTGGCCGCCACTGTGAAGCCTCGAAGCTTGGCGGCGACCTGCAGCCCTGACTCACTCACCCTCAAGTCAGCGACCACCTCGTCGTACCCACGCCCTCGGTGTGCCTCTGGCGGCGCCGCCCGCTCCTGCAGGGCAAAGGCGGCGCTGGCAAGCCGGAAGAAGCCACCCCAATCCTCCGTGGGTCGCCCTGCCTTGATGGATTCGCCCATGAAGGCATCGACGGTCTCCACGGCCGTGGCCCAGGCGTGCTGTAGGGCGGTACGCAACTGAAGCTCCACGTGCAATCCACTGAATTCGCCGGCCCGATCCGAGGCGTAGCAATACACCAGATGGAAGCCGCGATAGCCATCTTGCTTGGGCGAGGTGATGTAATCCTTCTCGTTGACCAACGTATGTTGGAACCGGCTGTTCATGTAACTCTCGTAGAGCCGATTGACCTTCGCCTGATTCCCCAAAATGGCGCGCAGTCCGGCGATGTCCTGCATTTGCGGAAGGCGCATTGAGGGAAAGCGTTGCAGCTTTGCGATGACTGAAGGAGCACGCTTGAGTCGCTGACCAACGATGCCGTAGCGGTCGACGACCTTGAGCTTGTCTCGCAGCGTGGCCTGGAACGTGTTCAGCGGGTAGCCGTGCAGCGCGCGCCAATTGGTCAGCACCGAGGTCGCCCACGGCCCTTGATCTGCGCCTTCCGCCCCCGCCAAGATGCGTCCGGCTTTGACGACTTCTTCTTTCGAATAATGTGGTTTCACCGGTGCCATGATGGTTCCTCCCTCGCGCCATTGTAGTCACTTCCGTGGCGCGTTCTGGAGCCGGGGAAGGGTGATCCAACACGGAAGACACCCAGTGGGACTGGAAGCGTGTGAGCTTTGCCCATTCGGCGCGACGTCGTCGACGTCAGGGTCAGGTTCCGCTGCGGCGCCGACGCATGGCGGCCAGCTTGGCAAACCGATCTTCGCCGGCGTCCTGAGCCAAGACACGCTCGGCATAGCGGAGCGGCATCCGTTCGCTCGCCCACCCCCCCCGACCAGTTGTACCTGCGCGGTGGACGAGCTGGCGCGGACCATGTCCTGGGCCGCACCCACGCGCGCGGAATGCCCGGAAAGCCAGTGCAGTTCCACGTCAAGGCCGGCCCGCGCCACGGCGCCGGAACACCGCGCTGACCTCGCGCGTGCCGGGCGGGTGCAGTTCGCGTTGCTTCGCACCCTCACGACGGGCCTGACACAGTAGGCGGATCGCTTCGCTGGGCGCCATGGCGGGGATCGAGCTGTATGTCATCGACGACCGCGTGAAATACGACCTCGCCTGGCAACGACTGGGTTCGCCAGGCCTCGAGCGTGGCAAGCGTTGCCGGAAGCAAATACAGCGTACGTCCGACGTCGGCCTGATCGGTCTTGGTCTTGCCTAAGCGGTTGTTGAGCGTGGGCGATTGTGCTCAATCGTAAGGCATTGATTATAATCAGTTGAACCCATTGCTTGCGCACGTCGAAGTAAGTGAGTTCGAGCACTTTGACGTGCCGTTGCAGCCACGCCGGCGCGGCATCGACTGAGCGCGGGCGATCTTCGCACGCCTCTTGGATGCGCACGCGCTCGATGTAGCGGATTGGAATCGTTAACTCAGGTCATAGCTCAGTCAGCTGCTCTTGGGTCGGCCGTCGAGACAATCTGCTCGGGATGTACGTCCTGACTTTATGGGACAGCCAACAATTCTTGCTCGCATTGCGCTTGACCATAAATTTATCTTGGCAGAGTGATATTCTTATAACGAACTACATGGAGCTTCGCGAAATGTCACTCCTAAAAACGCGCTTGACAGAAACTGAAAAGCTACTGACAGACCTCAAGAAGGCGCGCCAAACGGCTAATAAAATTAATCGGCAGCAAGCTAAGCAAAGCAAGAAAATGCGCGAACGTAAGGCTGTGCTTATAGGTGAGGCGGTGCTTGCGCGCGTTAATAGCGGCGAACTGGGTGAGGCGGAATTTCTTAAGATGATGGACGATGCATTATCGCGTCCGGTAGATCGTGCTCTGTTTAGCTTGAAGTGATCGGGGCGCGTTACTGTCACGACTGTTTCAGCTCGTAGCCGCCTCTTAGTACGGCTAGCTGCTAGATACAGCACCAAGCGTGTTTGCGAACTACGGCACTCGTTTTAGGGCCAAGAGCCAAGAGTTCAGAACGGGTGGTTGCCTGCCATAGTTGCTTGGTAGGCATTTCTGGTTGCGACGAGCAAATAGCCACGATGTGGCTTCACAGCAACAGCAACACATTAGGTGTCTAAGACCGTGCGTGGGTTTCGCGTCCGCGTCCTGCAGTCATCGATCAGAGCGAATGGACTCAAAGGTTAACGCGTGCGCGAAACAGGTAGGTCGCCTTTTTGACGTGAGCGATAGTTTCATGAATCGTCTGTCACAAGCCTGTAGTTGTCCTAGGTCACGCTGCGGCCTCGAACGTACGGCAGTCGCTGCGTATAAGTGCTGTGCGTCTGACGGCCCATGGGTCTGCTCGCGGTCGCAGGATAAAACGATGTGTACGTTACCTCGGTCTTATCGTACAATTTTGGCTTGCGTAGAGGCAGGCTGCCTCAGTCGGGGCAGTAGGTTCAGCAAGGCATGGATATGCATGATTTTTTCCGCGTTGACCACGAAATCTTTCCGCTTCAGTTCGCTCCTTTGGACATATCTAAGTCCGGGGTTGAAGCGCTGGCCGAAGCTCTTGAACGTTATCACGATGAATTGAAGGCGCTTCTTCATAAAAGAGGGGCGATTCTGTTTCGTGGCTTCTCCCTTGAAAGCGCGCTGGAATTTAATAGGATGGCGGCGAGGCTGATTCATTCGCAGTTTGACTACACACTTGGCGATTCGCCGCGCAGCCTCGTCCAGGACAACGTTTATAGTTCCACTGACTATCCTGCTGAGTTTGAAATAAGTCTGCATCAGGAGATGTCCTACTCGCGCGTCCGGCCGAGTTATCTGTGCTTTTTCTGTCAGATTGCTCCTGTAATTCGTGGCGCGACACCTTTAGCTAACTTTCGCGACATCTTGGATGTTCTGCCTGCTGGTATTGTTGAAAGGTTCTCTGAATCAAAGCTTAGGTACAGGCGAACCTTGCATGGTGGGCTAGGGATAGGTAAGTCCTGGATGCACACTTTCAACACTACCGATCGTGCCGTCGTCGAGAGAGTTCTTTTCGAGATCGATGCGACGTTTCACTGGCAGAACGACGGTTCGCTGCGCGTCGAGGAGATAGTGGACGCGATAATTGATCACCCGGTGACCGGCGAGAAAGTTTGGTTCAATCAAGCCGAACAGTGGCACCCGTCTGCGCTGGACGAGGAGACGCGACTAGCAATGGAAGATTTGATGCCGGTCGAGAACTTTCCTCATTACGTAGAGTTCGCTGATGGCACTCCGATGGACATCGGTGATCTCGACGCTATTCGCTCGGCGCAAGCGAAAATGAGTCGTCGCTTCGACTGGCATCGGGGCGACTTACTCCTAGTCGACAATGTTCTCGTCGCTCATGGGCGGGAATCATTTGCTGGCGAGAGAAGAATCTTGGTGAGCCTGGGAAATTAAGGTGCAACCCGGCCGGCGTTGACCTCTCGTTTTTTCGACCGCTGGACGTGTTAACGCCGCCGGGTAATGTACAGCAATGGAATTTTATGAAGCGGATTCTGCAGGCACTAGAGTCGATCATTGACGTTTATGGCCCCGAACCTGAAGGCTCACCGCCGAGAGGGCTGTACGGCTTCTACGCCTACTACATTAGGCAAGCGAAGGGCGTGTTTGCAACGCTAGTGGTTCTCGGGTTGCTAATAGCTGTGGTTGATGTCGCGCTGTTCGATTTTCTTGGTCGCATCGTTGACATGGCCGAACGTACCGGGCCCCGTGCTTTCTTCTCCACACATGGTTTCATGCTCTCTGTGATCGCGATCATCGTTATAGTCGTTCGACCTATCGTCGTCGGCTTGCATGCTCTGCTGGCCAATCAAGTGCTCCAGGCCCGCATGACGAATATGATTCGCTGGCAGCATCATCGTCGTGTGCTCCGCCAAAGCGTCGCGTTTTTTAAGAGTGATTTCCCGGGTCGTATTGCCGATCGGGTATTGCAAACTGGGGCGGCCCTGCGGGAATCGGCGCTACAAATGGCGGATGCAATTTGGTACATCGTCGTCTATTTGGGCCTGTCTATTGCGCTTCTAGCCCGCATCGATTACCGCTTGGCCATTCCGATGTTCGTCTGGGCTATTTGCTACCTCATTCTCAGTAAGTTCTTGGTGATGAGATTCATTGACCGCTCTGAGAAAGCTGGAGCTATGAGATCGAAACTGTTCGGTCGCATTGTCGACGGTTACAGCAACATAGCTACGCTTAAGCTGTTTTCTCACACGGGGCGCGAGGAGGTCTACGTCCAAGAGGCTATTTCGGAGCAAACGGACGCGCAGATCAACTCCACTCGTCTCGTAACGCTGATGGACTTCACGGTTACCGCTGCGAATGGGGTCTTGATTGCCTGTACCACGGGACTCGCGCTATGGCTGTGGTCCCGAGAGGTGATTTCTCTAGGAGCGGTCGCCCTTGGCGTCGGTCTTGTGATGCGGTTGAATAACATGTCCAGTTGGATTATGTGGATTATTCACAGCATCTTTTCGGATATTGGAACTGTCAAAAACGGCATCGATACAGTCACCACCGAGCCGTTCGTCAAGAATACGGCGGGGGCGGCTAATCTTGTTGTAAGCGGTGGTGCAATTACTTTTCAGGATGTTTGTTTTAGCTACCTTCCGTCAAAGCGCGTCCTGACGGATCTTTCTCTCGCTATCAAGCCTGGGGAGAGAATTGGACTTGTGGGACCTTCGGGAGCTGGAAAGTCCACGTTGGTCAATTTAATTCTCAGATTTTATGACGTCGATGGGGGGCGCATTCTTATCGACGGTGTCGATATCTCGCAGGTCTCTCAGGAGAGTCTGCACGCACAGATCGGCATGGTTACCCAAGACGTCTCGTTGCTTCATCGTTCCCTGCGCGACAACATTGCGTACGGTCGGCATGAAGCAACCGCCGCCGAAGTTGAAAGCGTCATTCACCAGGCTCGGCTCGGCGACTTTATCTACTCGATGATAGACGACGAAGGTCGGACTGGTTTAGATGCGCACGTGGGGGATCGGGGAGTGAAATTGTCGGGTGGTCAACGCCAGCGAGTCGCGATTGCGCGAGTGCTTCTTAAGAACGCACCGATTCTCATTCTCGACGAGGCCACGTCCGCATTGGATTCTGATTCTGAGTCCGCGATCCAAGACAACTTGGACGCGCTGATGCAAGGAAAGACAGTTATTGCCATTGCGCATCGTCTTTCAACTATCGCAAAAATGGATAGGCTTGTCGTGATCGAAGAGGGACGCATCGTTGATGTTGGAACGCATTCCGAGCTTATTGGGCGGGGCGGACTGTATGCCCGACTATGGCAGCTGCAGAGTGGCGCCTTCCTCGTTTGAACCCTTGACGTAATGTGCCCGCCGCGCTGGTAGTTCTGCGGTCGAGACATCGCCCCACTCAGCGACTCCTGTCCGCTTCTTGTTCTCATAAAGGCTACAACCATGGTCGGATCAGTGTCTGGCGAGCATCTGGCGTCGCAGGAGGCGTACTGGCTGACGCAGCTGTCGGGAGCTCCGGCGCTGTTGGA
>NZ_JBFUAT010000072.1:0-7110 GCF_056406135.1 Luteibacter sp. P1_D3
CCCTCGTACAGATCGTCGCGCGTTTCCTTCGTCATCGACGGTCCCTCGTACAGATCGTCGCGCGTTTCCTTCGTCATCGACGGTTTGAATTCGCGATCGACTGCCCAGCGCTTGGTGATGTCGCTCTGGTCTTTCCAGAACCCGACCGCGAGACCGGCGAGGTAGGCCGCACCCTGTGCCGTGGTTTCCTGCACCTTCGGACGCAACAGCGGCACGCCGAGGATGTCCGCCTGGAACTGCGCCATGAAGTCGTTGGCGATCGCACCGCCATCGGCGCGCAGTTCCTTCAGCTCGATACCCGAATCGATCTGCATCGCTTCGAGCACGTCGCGCGTCTGGTAAGCCATCGACTCGAGCGCGGCACGAATGAACTGCTCCTTCGTCGTGCCACGTGACAGGCCGAACACGGCGCCGCGCACATCGCTTCGCCAGTACGGCGCACCGAGACCGACGAACGCGGGCACGAAGTACACGCCATCGTTGTCCTTCGCACGTTCCGCATACGACTGCGAGTCCGCCGCCTTGCCGAGCATGCGCAGGCCATCGCGCAGCCACTGGATGACGGAACCGGCAACGAAGATGCTGCCTTCGAGCGCGTACTCGACCTTGCCGTTGAGACCCCACGCGATCGTGGTGAGCAGGCCGTTCTTCGAACGCACCGCTTTGTCACCGGTGTTCATCAGCATGAAGCAGCCGGTGCCATAGGTGTTCTTGGCCAGACCCGGCTCGAAGCAGGCCTGTCCGAAGAGGGCCGCCTGCTGGTCGCCCGCGATACCGGCAATCGGCACTTCGCGGCCGAAGAAATGCTTCGCCAGCGTGTTGCCGTAGACCTCGCTGGACGATTTCACTTCGGGCAGCATGGCGCGCGGCACGTTGAGCATCTTGAGCAGCTCGTCGTCCCATTCGCGCTTGAAGATGTCGTACATCAGCGTGCGCGAGGCGTTGGTGTAATCGGTGACGTGCACCTTGCCGCCGGTGAGGTTCCAGATGACCCAGGTGTCGATCGTGCCGAACAGCAGCTCGCCCTTCTCCGCCCGCTCCTGCGCGCCTTCGACATGATCGAGGATCCAGCGCACCTTGGTACCGGCGAAGTACGCATCGATCAACAGACCGGTCTTCTCGCGCACCATCGGGTCGAAACCATCGGCCTTGAGCTTGTCGCAGATGTCGGCGGTCTGCCGCGACTGCCACACGATGGCGTTGTAGATCGGCTGGCCGGTGCTCTTCTCCCAGACCACCGCGGTTTCGCGCTGGTTGGTGATGCCGATACCTTCGATGGCGCTGGCGTCGATGCCGGAACTGCTGATGACCTCGGTCATCGTCGACAGCACGCTGGTCATGATCTCGCGCGGGTTGTGCTCGACCCAACCCGGCTGCGGGAAGATCTGCGGAAACTCGCGCTGGGCCGTGCCGGCGATGTTGCCGTCATGGTCGAAGAGCATGGCACGCGAGCTGGTGGTTCCCTGGTCGATCGCCAGGATGTAGCGCTTGTCCTTGGACGTTTCCATTGCTGGCCTCACCGAGTGGTCTGGTTGGAAGAGTTGCGACCGGCCGCCTGGCGCGCTTCTTCAAGCGCACGCTGGCGTGCCGGCAGGAAGGGATGCACGAGCAGCTGGTAGGCGCCGCCGCCAACGACACCACCGATCAGCGGGCCGACGATCGGCACCCACCAGTAGTTGTCGGGCGAAGGCAATGCGGACGAACCCCAGCCGGCGAAGAAGGCGAACAGACGGGGACCGAAGTCACGCGCCGGGTTGATCGCCCACGCTTCGAGGTAGCCCATCGAGGCGCCGATGGTGGCCACCAGCAGGCCGATGATCAGCGCACCGCTGTTCGCACCCGGGGCGGTCTCGTTGTACTGCTCGGTGATGGCGAAGATGCCGAACAGCAGGAAGGCCGTCAGGATGACCTGGTCGAGCAGCGCGTGCATCGGAGTGATGGCGAGGCCCGGATGCGTGAAGAACACGCCGGCCGCACCGCCCGCTTCGCGGGTCAGGTTATGCGTCTCGTTGAAATGGTCGATGACCGGTCCGAACAGGACGTAGACGATGGCCGCACCGAGGAAGGCGCCGATGACCTGGGCGATCCAGTACGGCACGACCTTCTTCCACGAGAAATCGCGGAAGATCGCCAGGGCCAGTGTGACTGCAGGATTGGCATGCGTACCCGACACCGAGGCGGTCGCGTAGATCGCAATGGTGACCGCAAGGCCCCAGGCGATACAGACGCCCCAATAGGCATTGAGGTAGGGACTAGGGTCGTAGAGCACGTACATGCACGCTACGGAATCGCCGAACGCAATGATGATGAACATTGCGAGGGCTTCGGAAATCAGCTCGCCTATCTGTTGTCGCATGATCCGTCTCTCCATCGGGTTTCATGGCTGGGAAGCGCCGGTGGGCGCTACGGGTGGGTGGCAGCCCCCTGGGGGACACGCCGGTTCAGGTACTCGGTGAGGCGACGCACGTCATCGGGGCCGACACGCAGGCCGATCTTGCTCCGTCGCCACAGGATGTCCTCGGCTTCGGTCGCCCACTCGTGGCGGACCAGGTAATCCACCTCCGCCTGGTAGAGATCCGAACCGAAATATTCGCCCAGCGCGGCGAGACCGTTAGCCTCGCCCAGCAGATCGCGGGCGCGTGTGCCGTACATGTGCGTGAGCCGCCAGGCAAAGGTCTCAGGCAGCCACGGACGCGATGAGCGGATGTCGTCGGTAAGCGCATCGATATCGCGCTCGCCGCCGCCGGGAAGCGGGCGTGCGTCGGCCGTCCACGCGGGCTTGTCGTTGCCCAGCAGGGGCGCGAGCTTGTCGACGGCCTCTTCGGAGAGCTTGCGGAACGTGGTGAGCTTGCCGCCGAAGACATTGAGCAGCGGCGCGCCGTCCGTATCGATGTCGAGCAGGTAATCGCGCGTGACTTCCGACGCGCTGCCGGATTCGTCCTGCAACAGCGGGCGTACGCCGCTATAGCTCCACACGACATCGGAGGGCGTGAGCTGCTTCTTGAAGTAGCGGTTCACGGCCTCGCACAGGTACTGCGTTTCCTCGGCCTCGATCACCGGATGCGAGGGGTCCGCCTTGTATTCGATATCCGTCGTGCCGATCAGCGTGAAGTCGCGCTCATACGGAATGGCGAAGACGATGCGGCGATCCGGCTGCTGGAAGATGTAGGCATAGCGATGATCGAAGATCTTCGGCACGACGATGTGGCTGCCCTTGATCAGGCGCAGCGTGTGCGAATGCTTCAGGTGGACCACGTCGTCGAGGAAGGTCGCCGCCCAGGGGCCGGCGGCATTCACCAGCGCGCGCGCCTTGACGAAGTGACGGCTGCCGTCGCGTGCTTCGAGCTCGGCCGTCCAGCCATCCGCATCGCGGCGTGCGCTGATGCACTTGGTGTGCGTCTCGATCTTCGCGCCACGGTGCACGGCATCCATCGCGTTGAGCACGACAAGGCGCGCATCCTGCACCCAGGCATCGGAGTAGACGAAGCCCTGGTGGAACTCGCTGCGCAGCGGCTCGCCGGTCACGTGCTTGGCGAAACGAACACGACGCGATCCGGGCAGCGTGCGCCGGCCGCGTCCCAGATGGTCATAGAGGAAGAGCCCGATGCGGATCATCCATGCCGGGCGCAGGTGCGGCTGGTGCGGAAGGATGAAGCGCAGCGGCCAGATGATGTGCGGTGCAGCCCTCAACAGGACCTCGCGCTCGGCCAGCGCCTTGCCGACCAGGGCGAACTCGAACTGCTCGAGGTAACGCAGCCCGCCGTGGATCAGCTTGGTCGCCGCGCTCGACGTATGCGAAGCCAGGTCATCGCGCTCGCACAGCCACACCGACAGCCCGCGCCCTACCGCGTCACGCGCGATTCCGACGCCATTGACGCCACCACCGACCACTAGAACATCGACCTGCTCGACCATCGCGCACTCCGCTTGGCTGGAGGCACCGTTTCACTGAGAGGGTAGCGCCTTGTTCGGCTATGTTCGTTTTTCTCTACGAAACGCCCGATGGGCTCAGAAAACGAACATTTCACACTATCAGCAAGCGGCGCCTGCGTTAAAAGTGAGCATATTCGAACATAAACGAACATGGCACGCTGCACTGCAACGCGACGTTTGTTTGAAACAGTCAGCGACGATCAGGGTGATTATGGGCGCCGCGCTATCGAGCGACCAGCTAATTCACTGGAATGATTGACTATTCGCACAAGGGTCACACCGAACCCTCCCGACATCCGTCCCTCCCAGCCCACATTTCGTCCCCGAAAGACATCCGTTGGACCCCTTCAGGTGGCTCAGAAGGCGCGGACCAGCAAGGATCTTTCGTCAATGACTCCGGGGGAACTCCAACGTGCCTGACCGCGACCTGCCCGAACCGGCACCGACCGCTCTTCGTCCACAAGGCAGCATCGTGCCGCTGCTCGTCATCGCCGGGCTTCTTGGTTTGGCGCACGTACTGACCAACGGGCAGTACGGCTTTCACCGCGATGAGCTCCAGTTTCTGACCGACGCCCAGCATCTGGATTGGGGCTTCGTACCCTACCCGCCGCTGACGTCCGCGCTCGTGTTTGTGGGGTTGAAGACATGTGGGCTCTCCCTGGTCGGGCTGCGCTTGTTCTCGGTCGTGGCGCAGAGCGTGGTGATCCTGGTCAGCGGACTCATGGCGCGTGAGCTGGGTGGCAGCCGCCAGGCCCAGGCCTTTGCGGCGATCGCCGTCGGGCTGTCGCCGGTCGCCATGGCGAATGCCACGATGTTTCAGTACACCTCATTCGACATGCTGTGGTGGGTGTTAGTCGCGTGGAGCGTGATTCGGCTCCGCCGCGACGATGATCCGCGCTGGTGGGTGATGATCGGCCTGTTTGCCGGCCTTGGATTGCAGACCAAGTACTCGATCGCATTCGAGCTGGCAGGCGTCCTGGCGGGTGTGCTGCTAACCGACGCACGGCGATACCTCGCTGGTCGGTGGCTTTGGGTGGGCGTGGGCGTGGCGCTACTCGTGTTTGCTCCCAACCTGATCTGGCTCGCCAGGCACGACTTCATTTCCTACCGCTTCCTGGAGAGCATCCACGCCCGCGACGTCAACGAAGGTCGCGCGGAAGGTTTTCTCCGAGACCAGTTTCTGATCAATGCCAACCTGTTCGCCGCGCCCGTCTGGATCGCGGGCCTTTGGGGATACTTCCGCACGCGCCGCTACCGCATGCTCGCCTGGATGTACGTCACTCCGTTGCTGTTATTCATGCTGCTACGGGGCCGCTTCTACTACGTCAGCGCCGCTTACCCGATGCTGCTGGCGATGGGCTCCGTGATGAGCGAGCGCTGGCTGCGCACCCGGCATCAAGCGTGGCGGACAACGATAGCCGTGCTGATCGTCAGCGGCGTGGCGGCTATCGGCATCTACGCAGCGATGATCATCATGCCGATCGCTACCCATGGCTCATTGCGCGACTTTGCGCTGAAGCGGAACGACGACCTGCGCGAGAAAGTTGGCTGGAACGACATGGTGGCGCGCGTGGCTGCCATCAGGGACGCCCTGCCCGCCGAGAAGCAGGTCAACCTGGGCATTGTCGTGGGCAACTACGGCGAACAGGGAGCCATCGCTTTGCTCGGAAAGGCTTACGGCCTCCCTGCACCGATTACCGCGGTCAATTCCGGATGGCTGCGCGGCTATCCGCAGATTCCGCCTCAGACGGTCATCGTGCTGGGGAGTTCGCGTGAGCGCGCCGATGAGCTCTTCGTCGATTGCCGCCTCGCCGGCCACTCCGGCAATACATGGGCGTCGTCAACGAAGAAAGCCGTGATCATCCCGACATCTTCGTCTGCGGTCCTGCGCGCAAGCCGTGGAGCAAGCTTTGGCCTCTTGAGCCCGAATTCGGCTAGAGCGCGAGCGTGGCCTCAGTTGGCCACGTGCAGCTGCGTCCCTGCGGCCTCGAGCACCGGCAGCAGCGGTTCCGGCGGCGTCTTGTCGGTAAACCAGGCGTCTACCCGCGAGAAGTCGCCGAGCCGCACCATCGCGTTACGGCCGATCTTCGTGTGATCGGCACCCAGGTAGACCTGGCGCGAGTGCTCGATGATCGCCTGGGCAACGCGGACTTCGTGGAAGTCGAAATCCAACAGCGTTCCATCGAGCTCGATGCCGGAGATACCGATGATTCCGTAGTCGACCTTGAACTGGCGAATGAGCTCGATCGTCGCCTCGCCGGTAACTCCGCGATCACGGCCACGCACCACGCCACCGGCAACGATCACCTCGAACGTCGGGTTGTCGCTGAGCAGGAGGGCGATGTTGAGGTTGTTGGTGATGACACGGAGGTCGCGATGATCGAGCAAGGCGCGGCCGACGCCCTCGTTGGTGGTGCCCAGGTTGATGAAGAGCGATGAGCCATCGGGAACCTGCTTGGCGATCGACGCGGCGATGCGGTTCTTCTCCGCGGCCTGCAGCGTCTGGCGCGCAGCGTAGGCAACGTTCTCGACACTCGACGAGGGACTCACCCCGCCGTGGTAGCGACGAATAAGGCCGCTGTCGGAGAGCAGGTTGAGGTCGCGACGAATGGTCTGCGGGGCGACGTCGAAATGACTGGCCAGCTCGTCCACACCAACGAAACCTTCGCGTTGAACGATCGCGATGAGTTCTTCCTGCCGGCGGTTCAATCGTGGATCCATCGTTTTCCCGTTACTCCGTGACACAGCGACATGATGCCGGGTCGCAGCGAGAGTGTCATGCGGCGGTTGCGATGAGCCTGAGCTCTTGTAGGAGCCGATTCATCGGCGATCCCGCGGCAGCGGGCCGGGATTCGGCGACCTGGTTATCGCCGATAAATCGGCTCCTACCGCGGGTATTCGTGCAGTGGCGCTTGAGGTCAAATTCCAGGCAAAGAAAAACCCGCCTCCAAAAGGAGACGGGTTGTTCCGGTATAAGGCCCCTGGCGGTGACCTACTCTTGCATGGCTTGAGCCACACTACCATCGGCGCATGCGCGTTTCACTTCTGAGTTCGGGATGGGATCAGGTGGTACCACGCCGCTATGGCCGCCAGGGAAGGGGTGGGAGCAGCGCTTTTTGAGCGCCGGCTCCACAGAGGGTGTAAACGAGTGACAAGCGTCCGGATTCGGAAGCGAGT
>NZ_JBFUAT010000073.1:0-6059 GCF_056406135.1 Luteibacter sp. P1_D3
GTGTGACGCATGTGCTGCGTCCAGTAATCCGGCGAGACGGCCTCTTCGTCGGTCAGCGGCAGGCCGGTCAACGTGGAAACGATGCGGATACGCGGCGCGGCGAGCGGCACGGCAGCCACCTCGGCACGGAAGGCATCCAGCGCGGGATCCATCATCGACGAGTGGAACGCATGCGAGGTGTGCAGCACGCGACAGGCGACGCCCTCGGCCTCGAGAACCGCCTGGAATCGCTCGACGGCTTCCGTGTCACCGGAGATTACGCTGGCGTTCGGCGCATTCTCGGCGGCCAGGGAAAGGGTGTCCGGCAGTCGCGCGCGCAGTTCGGCGGCGCCCAGGCGAACGGAAAGCATGGACCCGGCAGGTAGGCCCTGCATGAGGCGACCACGGCGTGCGACGAGTCGGGCCGCGTCAGGCAGGGACATGACACCGGCGAGCGCGGCGGCGGCGAATTCGCCCACGCTGTGGCCGATCATCGCGACCGGCTGCACGCCGAGGCTCATCCACAACTGGGCGAGTGCATATTCGAGGGCGAAGGTGGCCGGCTGGGTCAGCCCGGTCGCCTTGAGGGCATCGGCGTCGCCGGTGAACATCTTCTCGCGCAGGTCGAAGCCCAGTTCGTCGCGCAGGGCGCCGGCCACGTCGTCGAGGGCAGCGCGGAAGGTGGGCTCCGTCGCGTGCAGCTCGCGGCCCATGCCGGCGTACTGCGAACCCTGACCCGGGAAGAGGAAGACCAGGCCCGGCGAGGGCGTGGCGCAGGCACGGCACATGGCGGCCGCGGCGATATCGCGAAGCTTCGACATCGCATCGCTGGTGGACGCCGCGACGACGTGGCTGCGCTRCACGAAGGCCTTGCGGCCACGGGCGAGCGTCCACGCGGTGTCGGCCAGGTTGCCGTCCGGATGGGCAGCGAGATGATCGGCGAGTCGCGCGGCGGCATGGCCGAGCGCGGTGGGCGTACGGGCGGAAAGGAGAAGCAACTGCGGGCCGCTGGCGACATCGGACGGCGTGCGCTCGGGTGCTTCCTCGAGAATCACATGAGCATTCGTACCGCCAACGCCGAACGAGCTGACGCCTGCGCGTAGCGGACCGCCAGCGGTCTGCCAGGGACGCAGCGTGTCGTTCACGACGAACGGTGAATCGGCAAGATTGAGCCGGGGGTTCGCGGCGGTGAAGTGCAAGGAGGGCGGTAGCCGGCGCTCGCACAGGGCCAGCGAGGTCTTGATCACACTGGCGGCGCCGGCTGCCATCACCAGATGGCCGACGTTGCTCTTCAGCGAGCCCAGCGCGCAGAAGCCCTTGTCGGCCGTGCCCTGGCGAAAGGCCTGTGTGAGCCCTTCCAGCTCGATCGGGTCGCCCAGCGGGGTGGCCGTGCCATGCGCCTCGACGTAGGAGATATCGCGCGGGGACACGCCGGCGTCGTCCAGTGCCATCGTGATGACAGCGGCTTGTCCCGCCGCATTCGGCGCGGTGAAGCTTGCCTTCACGCCACCATCGTTGTTGACGGCGACACCGCGAATCACCGAGTAGATCGGGTCGCCGTCGCGCAGCGCATCCGAGAGGCGTTTCAGCAGCACCACGGCGGCGCCATCGCTGAACACCGTGCCCTGCGCCTTCGCGTCGAAGGTGCGCGTGTGCCCGTCGGGCGACAGCATCGAGCCTTCCTGGGCAACGTAGCCGCTGTTCGGCGGGCAGGAAATCGAGGAGCCACCGGCGAGCGCCATGCTGCAGCGCCCGGCGCGCAGGGCGTCGAAGGCCTGGGCAATCGCGACCAGCGAGGTGGAACAGGCCGTATTGACGCTGATCGCCGGGCCGGTGAGGTTGAGCTTGTGCGCGACGCGTGTAGCCAGGTAATCCTTCTCGTTGCCGAGCATCACCTGGAAGGCGCCGAGCTTGTCGACGAGGTCGGGCCGGCCGTTGATGTGTTTCTGGAAATAGGTGGCGTTGTGCATGCCGCCGAACACACCCACCGGCGTGTCCTGGGCGTCCGGCACGTAGCCGCCGCGCTCGAGGCACTCCCAGCACAGCTCCAGGAACAGGCGCTGCTGCGGATCGGTGAGCTCGGCCTCGCGCGGCGACATACCGAAGAAACTCGCATCGAACTGCTCGACATCGTCGATCACGCCGCGTGCGGCGACGTAGCCGGGATCGTCACGATCGACCTGGCTCACCGCGGGATCGAGCTCGCCCGGCGCAAAGAAGCGGATCGATTCGCGCCCCGCGCAGAGGTTGTCCCAGAAGGTCTCGACGTCCGGCGCACCGGGGAAGCGACCGGCCATGGCGATGATCGCCACCGGCTCGCCTGCCTGCGGCGTGCCACCCGACAAGCGTCCTGCCAGCGCCTGGCGTGTGGCACGCCCTTCGATCGTGGCTGCGACCGCGGCCGGTGTCGGCTCGCCGAAGAAGCCGACCAGCGAAGGGGTCGGCGACAGTTCCTCGTGCACGCGAGTCATGGCGCGCGTTGCAAGAAGAGAGCTGCCGCCGAGGTCGAAGAAGTTGTCGTCACGGCCGACCGTGTCCAGGCCCAGCGTGTCGGCAAAGATGACGCAGAGCCGCGTCTCGATGTCACCGCGCGGCGCGACGAAGGGCGCGGCCAGTTCGGGGCGTGCGCTGGTTGGCGCTGGTAAAGCCCGGCGATCGAGCTTGCCGTTGTCGTTCACCGGGAGCGCGTCGAGGCGCATCCAGGCGACCGGAAGCATGTATTCGGGAAGCGTCAGTGCGAGCGCATCGCGCAGGCTGCGCGCGGTCACACCGGCATGCTGGGCGACATAGTAGGCGACGAGGCGCTTCTCGCCCGCGGTGTCTTCGCGCGCGATCACCGCGGCGGCGGTCACGCCGGGCAGGGCCCGCAGCGCGATGTCGATCTCGCCGGTCTCGATACGGTAGCCGCGGATCTTCACCTGGCCGTCGACGCGACCGAGAAAGGCGAGGTTGCCATCCGGCAGCCAATGCACGAGGTCGCCGGTGCGATAACGCGTGCCGCCGGCGACGAAGCGCTCGGCGCTGAGTTCGGGACGATTGAGATAGCCGCGGGCGACGCCCGTGCCACCGATGAACAGTTCGCCGGTCTCGCCGGCGGCCACTTCGTTGCCCGCCTCGTCGAGCACATGCAGCGAGGTTTCCCCGATCGGCGTGCCGATGGGAATCGCGCGGAGCTCGTCGGGAAGCTCGCGCGGGATGCGGTACGTCGTCGCGAATGTCGTGCATTCGGTCGGGCCGTAGCCGTTCATCAGCAGCGTGGCCGGAAGCGCGGCGTACGCCTTGCGCACGTGCGGCACCGACAGCGCTTCGCCGCCAGTCAGGATCACGCGCAAGCCGGAAAGATGGCTCGCATCGTCGTCGACGATGGCATTGAACAGCGCAGCCGTGAGCCAGGCGATCTCGGCGCCGTGACGCTCCACGGTACGCGCGATACCGCAGCCGGTCGGCACCCGCTCGCGATACACCACGCAGGTACCGCCGTTGAGCAGCGGCGCGAAGATCTCCAGCGTCGACGCATCGAAGCCCAGCGGCGCCGCATGCAACACCTTCGGCGCATCGAAGTCGATGAAGTCCGACTTCAGCACCAGCCGCAGGATCGACGCATGCCGAATCTCCACACCCTTAGGCGTCCCCGTCGACCCCGAGGTATACATCGCATAAGCCAGATCCTGCCCACCCCCCCCCTGTAGGAGCCGATTCATCGGCGATCGGTGCTGGCCGAATTCCTCCAATCCCGCAACAGTAAACACCGGAACGTCCTCAACAGAAACGTCCACCCCCTCATCCACCACCACCGCCGCCACATCCGCATCCCGCAGCGCAAACGCCACCCGCTCGGCCGGCCAGCGCGTATCGATAGGCAGGTAAGCCGCACCGGCCTTCAGCACCCCGAACACCGCCACGATCGCCTCGACCGAACGCTCCATCAGCAAGGCGACATAGCTGCCCGGTTCCACCCCGGCCGCGCCGAGCGCGCCGGCGACGGCGTCGCTGCGTGCCTCCAGTTCGGCATAGGTCAGGCTCGACAGGTCGGACGCCACGGCGACCCGTTCCGCGCAGGCTTTCGCCACCGCGCTGAAGCGACCATGGACGGTCCCGTTGTCGTGCCTGGCGCTGGAAAATGCTTCGTTCATCGTGCTGCCTCGTACCCGTGGGGAGAGCACGAAGGCATAGGCCGAAAGGAAGAGGCGGCAATACGGAACCCCGGCGAAGCGCAGTGCGCATCGCGGTGGCCCACCGCATGACCCCTGTCATCCCTCATCCAGCGTGCCGTGCCTTCGGCTTTCATGCGATCCCCCTGTCACGCGAGCGGGGCAGGATGACCCCGTCGCGGCTGTGGAATCTTTATAGCCCCCGGGTCGGGGACGGCATATACAACTGGCGCGCTAGCCGGGGTGGGCAAATGGCCGAGGCGAGCCCGCGAACAAGGTGCCGCCCGCCCTCGCCGGGATTCCGCGATGAACCAAAGGAAAGGCCCCGCTCAGCGAAACGGGGCTTTCAGGTGGCGACTGGTCGACGCTGACTACCGGTCAACGAAAGCGTGGTGTGATGGTTTTGCACTCAGCCGATTGCATCATGCTTTCATTTCGATGTTGTCCAGCGTCGCAAAGACGCCGACTGGCGAATTCAAGATGGGAACCAAACGGATCATGTCGATGCGATCCTTCCCGTTCCAGCGCAAGGTCAAGCGGGCAGGTGCCGTAGGTATGTTGACTTCGTCCACCAAGGTGCCGCCGAAGCCGCTGAATGCCTGCAGTTTGCATGGCGAGTTGCGGTGGCTTTCCGCACCCACGGACACTTCCTTGGACGGGATTTTAAGTGCCAGTGTCAACGGCGCGCCGCCTGCATGCGGGTATCCCGTATAGACATGTATGCAATGTCCTGAAAGGTAAGGACTCGAGCCGTTCCAATGCATGATGCTGGAAATTTCGTTTAAGACATTCGTGGTGATGACCATCGTCGTCGTTTCGACTCTGGGATAGATATCGCCGAGATCCGTTGCTTCAAAAGTTTCAGTTGCCGATGCTAAATCGATACGAAACGAGACCGTCTCGGACGGTACGGCGGGACCGACACCCAGCCGCTTCACGCTATAGCTGACGACGACGTTGCCGCCGGTGTTCTGGACGATGAACGCGCGGTCGGCGTAATCGGCCGGTGGCCTGGTCGGGTCGAGCACCTTGTAGGTCTGGGTCCGTGTGGATACGCTGCCCACCCAGCTATAGGTGATCTCGTCGGCCTTGGCGATGCCCGGATACTCATCGAACCTGTCGTTCCAGCGCTACGGCTACGATTTCGACCAGCAGGTGAACGCGCTGCAGCTGGGCGGTGGCCTGATTGCTCTCGATGGCGACAATGGCACGCTACGCGCGGGCTGGGCTGCCGATCACGGCACGACGCGTGTGACGCCCAAGGCCGCGGACGGCAACAGCTCGGCGAAGTACCGTGCCAACGGCGTGTCGGGATGGATCACCTGGCAGCACGGCAACGGCTTGTGGGTCGATGGCGTGGTGGGGTCGACGCGCTATCGGGGCGATGTGGGGACGGATCTTCGCGGTGCCGATGTCGGACGCGTTCGCGCCAACGGCTGGAGCATGTCGGTCGAAGTGGGCAAGCCGTTTGCCCTGGGTAACGAATGGACGATCGAGCCACGCTTCCAGCTGAAGCATCAGTCGCTGAATTTCCGCGACTTTACTGACAGCGATGGCCTCGACGTGAAGCTGGGAACGGCGAAGCAGACCAGTACGGCACTCGGTGGCCGCATCGCACGCACGGCAAATTCCGTCTTCATGCCGTATGCCACGCTCGACCTGATCCACACCAGCAACGGCGATCCGAGTGCCGATGTGTCCAATGCCGATTGGGATGTCGCCGAACGCTTCGGCTCGGGCCGTGTAGGTAACGCCTATCGTGCAGCGGCGGGTGTGACCAGCCAGCTGGGCGAGCACGTGCAGGTCTACGGTGAAGGCACGTACCGGCACTTCGTCGGCAGCTACGGCATGCAGGGCTGGGCGGGTAATGTGGGGATTCGCGTGACGTTCTGAGGGTGCGAACGACCGAGGTCTTCACTGTCACAAGCG
>NZ_JBFUAT010000074.1:0-5536 GCF_056406135.1 Luteibacter sp. P1_D3
GAGTTCCATTGGGCCGACCGGGCAACGTCTTAACGTCGAGGGCGGAGCGCGAGGCCAATGCCTCGGTCAGCTTGAGCGAATACGTCTCCATGCCGCCGACGGCGGGTGCCCATTTGCGAGTAATGAAGAGGACACGCTGGTGCATCGGAGACGATCCCGTGATTGAGATGATTCGCAATGAGGTGGCGCGCGAAACGGCGCGCCACAGCCCGAAGGCATGAGCCGAGACCCATTGTGCCTTGGTCTTCAAACCGCAGTGCAGCCGCTCCTCCGTCAACGTATGGCGTCGCAAGGCGTTGTCTTACGAACGATATGCCTGACGATCGTGAAAAAATCAGCGATTGACGAGCTCTCTGCGCGACACGCGCTTACAGTGACCAGCGCCATGGCTGACATAAAACTGAAATATATTATATGTTTGAGCACGTGTGAGTCTTGAAAGCAGGAAATGCCGACAGGTTCGCCATGGAGGGAACGATGACAGCCGACCGATACCAGGGGGCCCTATGAAGCTGATAATTCAGATTCCGTGCCTCAACGAGGCCCAGACACTGGCAATAGCGCTCGCTGACCTCCCCCGCCAGGTACCGGGTTTCGACGCCGTCGAGTGGCTGGTCATCGACGATGGCTCCAGCGACGATACAGCGGAGATCGCCACCGCGAACGGCGTCGATCATGTTGTTCGCCACTCGGTTAACAAAGGGCTCGCCGAGGCGTTCATGACAGGCCTCGATGCTTGCCTGCGACTCGGTGCGGATGTGATCGTCAATACGGATGCGGACAACCAGTACAACGGCGCCGATATCCCCTGCCTGACTGCCCCGATCGTCGCCGGAGAAGCGGAGATCGTGATCGGTGCCCGTCCAATCGGCGACACCGACCATTTCTCCTGGATCAAGAAGAGATTGCAGGGTGTCGGTAGCTGGGCCGTACGCATCGCCAGCCACACCGACGTCGCGGACGCACCGAGCGGATTCCGTGCGATTTCACGCGAAGCGGCCATGCGGCTGAATGTGTTCAACGCCTACACGTACACGCTGGAGACAATCATTCAGGCGGGCCAGAGCAACATGCGCGTGATTTCGGTGCCGATCAGGACGAATCCCGACCTGCGTCCGTCACGCTTGGTGAGGAGCATCTACAGCTACGTCAAGCGATCGCTGCTCACCATCCTCCGGATGTTCGTTATCTACCGCCCGCTCGCGTTCTTCGCGTGGCTCGGCGGCATTTTCGGCACCGCTGGTTTCGTTGCGGGCGTGCGGTTCCTGTACTACTACCTCAGCGGATCCGGCGAGGGCCACATCCAGTCAGTGATCTTCAGCGCGCTGTGCATCCTGGTAGGCCTCATCCTGTTCATGATGGGACTGATCGGAGACCTGATCGCGACAAACAGGAAACTCCTGGAACGAGTGGACGTCCGACTGCAGCACCTCGAACATCACGACTACCACGTCAAGTAAAGTCGCCCCAGACACGAAAGCCAGACGGTATTGCGACGCACGATGCCGCATCCAGCCACCGCGCTATAATGCCCGGCCAACTCGTCCATCTGTCGCCGGGCTTAGGCCCGAACGTCTGCCAAAGGGCCCTAAATGAAGATTCTGGTCGGTTACAAGCGCGTCGTGGACTACAACGTCCGCATCCAGGTGAAGCCTGACGGCACCGGCGTCGTCACGGACGGCGTGAAGCTCTCCGCCAACCCCTTCGACGATATCGCCCTTGAAGAGGCTCTGCGCCTGCGCGAGAAGGGCGTGGCCGAGGAAGTCATCGTGGTCGGCATCGGCCCAGCCGACCTCACCGCCCACCTGCGCAACGGCCTGGCCATGGGCGCCAACCGCGCCATCCACGTCCAGACCGCCGAGGCCGTCTCCCCCCTGACCGCCGCCCGGACCTTTCTCAAGCTGATTGAGAAAGAGCAGCCCGGCCTCGTGATCCTGGGCAAGCAGGCCATCGACGACGACGCCAACCAGACCGGCCAGATGCTGGCGGCCCTTTGGGACCGCCCCCAGGCTACTTTCGCCAGCAAGGTCGAAATTGCCGACGGCAAGGCCACGGTGACCCGCGAAGTGGATGCTGGCCTCGAGACCATCGAAGCCGACCTCCCGGCCGTGATCACCACCGACCTGCGCCTGAACGAGCCGCGCTTCATCAAGCTGCCGGACATCATGAAGGCCAAGGCCAAGCCGATCGACGTGCTCGAGCTGGGCTCGCTGGGCATCGATGCCGCCGACCACATCAAGACCACGCACTACGCGGCCCCGGCCAAGCGCAGCAAGGGCGTGATGGTCAAGGACGCCGCCGAGCTCGTCGCGGCCCTCAAGCAGAAGGGTCTGCTGTAAAGCAGCCGACCGGAGAATCGACATGTCCAAGATCCTCGTTATCGCCGAACACCTCGACGGCAAGCTCAATGGCGCCACGGCACGCGCTGTCAGCGCGGCGGTTGCCGCCAAGCCTGATGCCATCGACGTCATCGTCCTGTCCGACGCGCCCGACGCGGTTGCGACCGAAGCGGCGAAAATCGACGGCGTCAGCAAAGTGCTGACGGTCGCTCGTGCCGAAAATGCACACACCCTCGCCGCCATCCTCGCCCCGCAGATCGCCAAGGCGGCCGCCGGCTACTCGCACGTCTTCGCCCCCTCCACCACATTCGGCAAGGACCTCGCCCCGCGTGTGGCCGCCTTGCTCGGCGTGTCGCAGGTGAGCGACGTGATGAGCGTGGAGGGCGCGCATAGCTTCAAGCGCCCGATCTATGCGGGTAACGCCATCGTCACCGTCGAAGTCGACGCCGCCTCCACGGTCGTCGCCACGATCCGTACGGCGTCCTGGCCGGCAGCAGCGTCTAACGGCAACGCACCGGTCGAGGCACTGACCATTGATGCCGCCCTGCCCTCGCACACGCGCTTCGTGAACCTGCAGCAGGGAAAGAGCGACCGCCCGGACCTTCAAGGTGCAGCCAAGGTCGTCAGCGGCGGCCGTGGCGTGGGTTCGAAAGAAAACTTCGAGATCATCTACAAGTTCGCCGACAAGATTGGTGCAGGCGTGGGTGCGTCCCGCGCCGCCGTCGATGCCGGCTATTGCCCGAACGAGATGCAGGTCGGCCAGACCGGCAAGATCATCGCGCCGGAGCTGTACATGGCTATCGGCATCTCGGGGGCGATCCAGCACCTGACCGGCATCAAGGATGCGGGCACGATCGTCGCGATCAACAAGGATGGCGAAGCGCCGATCTTTGAGATTGCCGACATCGGACTGGTGGGAGATCTGTTCAAGATCCTGCCTGAGCTAGAAGCGGCGATCGGCTAAAACGCCGAAACATTTCCGTTCGCCACTAAAGGCCTGGGCCCGGTTCGAACCGGCCCAGGCCTTCGCGTATGCGGCGCACGCGCGCATGCCCCAGGCGGCCGACCTGACGTCACTGATCGATCGCCGTCCACGCCAACGTGGCAGGGGGAACGCCAAGATCGTGAGCCCAGAAGACCTGCTCCTGCAACATGGAAACCTGTAAAGAGCCCCCTTCAACTTCCTTACTGGCTTCGATCGGAATACTGACCGTGACTTGACCGTGAGAAGGTATGTCATGAGGTAAGGCCCTGCGGGTGTTCCAGCCACTTCTAGGCACCCCACGCGCATCCACGAAGCGCCAGGAGACGCGAACGGGCTTACCCACTGACGATTCCGCAGCGATTGACCCGGGCCCGGCATTTTCGATCTTGACGTCAACGTACGTCTGCTTCTCGCGCCTGTATCGTCCCGTGATATGAAAACTTAGTTGGCGAAATTCATCGGCGGAGTACTCACGCTCTGCACGCGTGATCTTGTCGGACAATGCCGCGTTACGAATCCTGTAAACGGAGACGATTTTCTCGCCGCCCACCTTTTTTTGATAATAGAGATCGTAGTCACCAAGGTCGCACCTTCCCTCGCATAGACTGTCGAATCGATAATTCGTAAGGATGAACTCGGGCTTTGACTCTGGCGCGGAGAACAGGAACCTTTCCCGGTCGTCGTGCGGCATCGACAGCAAAGCCCGATCCAATGGAGTCTGGCTGATCGGCTTTATCGCAATGACCTGACTACTGGCGCCCGCAAGCACGGATTCTAGCGCAGCACGGTTGCCCAGGCCCCAGTAATCGAGGTCAAACTTATCCTTCCAGTGCCTTCCCGCAAGCGCGTTGAAATAGACATTCTGCAAAGGATGGGACCGAACGATCCAGTAGGCATTTGCACAAAAGGTCATCCCCACAGCACCCAGGAGAGCCCATTGTGAAAGCCTGGCGTGCCTGGCGCGGCGCATCAGCGCGACGAACCCGCCGACGGCGACCAGCACGAAGGCCGGGTAGACGAAATACAAGTGACGCCATCCATCGTAGACGACGGCGTGGACTGCCAGGATGGCCAGAACAGGACCGAAAAGAAGCGACAGATAGCTGAGCTCGGCCATCTGCACGTCGGAAGTCCAAAGGGAAAGACCGTTCTTCCACAAGATGCGAACGCCGTGGATGAGGCCCATGACCATGAGTGCACTGAACGCCAGAGGCGTGGTGATGAAAATCCACACAGGGACGTAGTGCCACGGCAATCCGGGTGCCCGATAAGCAGTACCCAGGTAAAGCACCCAGCCGTTCCAACGGAACCTCGCCATGTTGGCGAAGGCCTCCATGAAGTGGCCGATCGGGTCATCCCACAGGTAGGGAAACAGCGCAATGACGAACAAGGCCGTTGCCACAAGATAGATCAGGACACACGCTACGACGCGAGCCCACGAGGTCTCCTTCTTGATAGCTCTGACGACAAGGATTGGGACCGTCGCGCCGACGATCACGATTCCCATGATGCGAACATCGATGGCAAACGCGGAGATCGCTGCGTGGAGTAACGCCACCGTGAACCTGGCGGTCGTGACCAGCCTGGTCAACGTATAGATGGCCATCGACATCGCAGCCATGAACACGATGTCCTTCGAGTTGTAGAAGGACTCGGCAAATATTCTTGGCGACAGGATGATCATGAGCGCTGCCAGGAGGCCGAGCCTGTAGTCGCCGTAGACGAATCTTGCGGTCTTGTAGATCGCCAGTACGCCTAGCGACGCGAACAGGAAGATGGCCAGATGCCTGAATGCGTAAGTGTGCTCTTCGCTAACGCCGAATGCCTGCTCGAGAGCAACTAGTGGGAGCTCGAAGGCGACACCGTAATCTCTGTCCTGCCAACGATCCAGATCGGGCGCATCCCTTATTGCGTCGGTAAGCAAGCCTGGACTGAATTTTCCCTCGACGTATTTCAGGTTGACCAGGCCATTCGTTCTTGAGATGGGTTCATCCCAGGAAACACCGTAGTCAGAATGAATGAAGACTCCCGTCAGCAGGTAGATGCAGAACAGCACCGGCACGAAAATTTTTTCGAAATGCTTTGTCATGCAACGATATCCCCCTGTAAACGGTATCCTGCGCCGACGCACTCGCCAAAACGAAAAACGCCCCGCAGCTGGACGACCATCCAACTCCGGGGCGATCATCCGCGGGTCCAATCGTGCTTAGGG
>NZ_JBFUAT010000075.1:0-4801 GCF_056406135.1 Luteibacter sp. P1_D3
GTTGAGGGCCGGGCAAAGTGGTAGCCCTGCTGGAGCACCACGCCCATGTCCAGCAGCGCGGAGGATTCCCCGGCACTTTCCACCCCTTCACCGATGACACGCACGCCGAGGTCCGCGCAGAGGCTTGTCATGTGGTGGACGATGCGCTGGCGAACCCTGTCCCGGTCGATGCCCCGGATGAGTCCGATGTCGAGCTTGAGCAAATCAGGCTGGAAGTCGGCCAGCAGATTCAACCCGGCATAACCTGCCCCGAAATCATCAATGGCGGTCAGGAATCCCCGTGCGCGGTACGTACGGAGAATGTTGAGCAGGTGCGCAGGGTCAGAAATGGCTTCGTGTTCGGTGACTTCGAAGATGATGTTGGCCAGTGGCCAGCCTACACGTTCTGCAGCAGCAAGGGTCGCCCGCAGGCAGTGCTCGGGGTTGTACAYAGCGTTCGGCAGGAAGTTAATGGAAAGCAGTGCGGGAAGCTCCGCCTCAACGGCGCATTCGAGCGCCCGGACCCGGCAGGCCTGGTCAAAGGCATACTGGTTTCCAGGGCTGACCGAAGCGAGCACATCTTGCGCTGACGCACCATCGGTACCACGCACCAGCGCCTCATGGGCAAAGACCGACCGCGCATGCACATCGACGATGGGCTGGAAAGCCATGGTGATGGACTTCTCAAACGCCCCACCGTCGCGGCATGCACCACACGCAAGCTGGCTACCCATCGTGCCCTTCCCCTGTGTCCCCACCTGTAACGGTGGCCTGACCGAAGACTAAACGGGACGGGCCATGCGGGTGTGAACGCGGGTCAGCTAGACCTCGTCGAACGGCACACGCCGCCGAGACCGGTGAGCCTGGTGGAAGCCTGCCGTGTGATGCAGCTGTGCAACCTGCAGCGAGGCCTCGTCGGACACGACGCGGCAGATGAAGAACGTATGCAGTCCGATCTCGTGGCAATGCGCGATCGTCAGCTCCTGAACATGCCGTGCCTCCACGACTACCGGGATGCCGAACTCCCGTGACGGCCGAACAGAAAACGGTAGCGCGCTCCAGTCCATGAGCGCCTGTTTGTGATGCTCGCTGAGCCTGTAGACGACCTGCTTCATCGTTGCGGGGACATGGGACAGAGCAACCCGGCGCGCGTCACGCAGGATCGGTACGGAAACGTTGGTCGTACGCAGCGCGAGCGAAAAGTAGCCGCTGCGGTCGAGCGGTCCGATCAGATCCATCGGGAAGATGTTCTGATGCCCATCCGTATTCACGGAGACCAACACCACTGGCTTCGGGCACAGGTAGGCGATCATCAACTGCTGGACCGCCACGGGATCCGTGTTCAGGCCATTCGACGCGCGACTCTTCAGCATCTGCCGGTTCTGAAGCCAGGCGTTCCATGAGCGCCGCGGGAAGCTGAGGCAGTGGTGATCACCGGATGCCACGCGATAAAGCGCGAGCGACGTCGCCCCGATATCCGAAACGTCCCTTACCAGATGGAGCGCACCCAGAAGTCTCCCGTTGTCGTTGTCGCGGTATTCGAGAACGGGACGCTGACCTGCATCGACACTCGTCGCGATGACCAGCGGATTGAGCGAGGCCACCGTATGGTCGGCTGTGACATCGGCCAATGAGCTATCCCAGCGCAAGGTCGCGGTGACCACCTGCTGCGGCGGCGCGAGAGCGATCGTTGCCCACTGTGGCAGCGGTCGGACCAGTGGCCTTACCCAGTCCTTCCACATCTCACACCCGCCGAAACAGCAGGAACATATAGAGCCGGGTGGCCAATCCGAGTCCCCGTGGCTCGAGCCGTTCGAGCCGGAAATGAGGAGCAGCGGCACGCGCCACCGCGCCCGGCGTGAAACGATGGATACGGCTTTCGCTCGCGATGCCGTAACTGCCGTTACGGATCAGATTCAGGAGGTTCGCCCGCCACCAGGCATAGCGTGCATCGCCCAGGTAAAACGGATTGAGCATGCTGGCAAGGACGAAGCCACCCGGCTGGACCACGGCCGCGAGATCCTGGAAGAGTGCCGCCTGCTCCGGAATGTGATTGAGGACCGCGAAGTTCGCCGTGACCCCGTGGACTTTGCAGGTCAACGGCAAGGAGACCGTGGTCACGGCATCACGGGCGATCTCGTCCTGGCAGTGCCGCGCCAGGTAGCCTTTCATGGCATCGGACGGCTCGTAGACGAAGGTCCGATGGCCGTGGGCGGCGAATACCTTGGCGTCGATACCCGTTCCCGCACCGAAATCCAGCACATCCGCGCCTTGGGGGAGCAAATCGAGCGCTATGGCCTGAAACCGCTCGCGTACCTGCCGGTCGCGCCAGGAAGTCTGGATGACGGCGTGGTATTGCTCCCCGGTATGCATGTCGCCCGCTTCTCCCTCGGTAAACCCGTGGGTGCCGGCCGGGGCGGGGAAAGTTGCACGGGGGTAGCCGCGCCTACTGAACGTCTCAGCTCAGCTGTTCGGCCAGACTGCGCGTGCGCGAGGTCATTTCGTCCCCGGTGTGCAAGGTGCTCGCCGGCTCGATCAACAGCACCCAGCATTCGTCGTCGGCGACCGGATTGTGGCGAACACCGCTCGGCACGGTGAGGAAGTCGCCCTCCTTCAGGTCCACGGCGCCATCCTCGAACTCGATGCGCAGCGATCCTTTCACGATATAGAAGAGCTCGTCCTGGCCATCGTGGGCGTGCCAGACGAGCTCGCCCTTGAGCTTCGCCGCCTTCAGTAACTGGTCGTTGACCTGCCCGATGACCTTGGGTGACCAATAGTCCTGGACGCGATCGAAGGCGGCAGCGAGAGCGGTGGGGGAAAGCATGGCGAGAGCCCGAATTGGTCTGCTGATGTCAGCGCTGTTCCGAGTCTATCCACACTGCCGATTCCGTCAACGCTGGTGCCAACCTCACTTCGCCTGGGTCAGCGGCAGGACGTTTTCGCAGGGCCTTTGTATCGAAACGTATCCGGGGCCGACCAAGACACATTTCGAGGGTTTGGGCTGGGCTACAGGACATATTCGAGACCACTCCGCTTGGTCTCCTATACCTGTCCTGACGCCCACCTTGGAGAGTCCCATGAACAAGAAAGTCGCCCTTGCCATCCTGGCCGCCCTCGCTGGCACGATCGGTACCGCGCACGCCCAGTCGGCGCAGCCGCTGCCGTCCCAGACAACCCTATCGACGACCGCATCTCAGGATCCCCTGGGTCCGCTGAAGCACATCCGCGCCGGCGTGTTGGACGTTGCCTACGCCGAGCTGGGTCCGGCGAACGGTCCGGTCGTGATTCTCCTGCATGGTTGGCCGTACGACATTCACAGCTACGAGGATGTGGCCCCTGCCCTCGCCGCGAAGGGCTACCGCGTGCTGGTGCCGTATGCACGCGGCTACGGGGAGACCCGCTTCCTTTCCGCCGACACCCTGCGTAATGCCGAGCCCGCTGCACTGGGTCAGGATGTCATCGACGTCATGGACGCGCTGCACATCAAGCGCGCGGTCTTCGGTGGCTTCGACTGGGGCGCACGCTCGGCCGATATCGTTGCGGCGCTGTGGCCGGAGCGCGTGAAAGCGCTGGTCAGCGTGAGCGGCTACCTCATCGGCAGTCAGGAAGCCGGCCAGGCGCCACTGCCTCCCGAAGCCGAATACCAGTGGTGGTATCAGTTCTACTTCGCCACCGAGCGTGGCCAGCAGGGCTATGCGAAGAACCACCACGACTTCGCCAAGTTGATCTGGAAGAACGCTTCACCGAAGTGGAACTTCGACGACGCAACGTACGAGCGTAGCGCGCAGGCACTCGAGAATCCGGACCACGTCGCTATCACCATCCACAATTACCGCTGGCGGTTGAACCTCGCCAAGGGCGAGGCGAAGTACGACGCTCTCGAGAAGCGACTGGCTCAGGCTCCGAAGATTTCGGTACCGACGATCACGCTCGAGGGCGATGCCAACGGCGCACCGCATCCGAAGCCGGAGGCGTATGCCAAGCAGTTCACCGGGAAGTATGAGTTCAGGCTGATTACCGGTGGGATCGGGCATAACCTGCCCGAGGAAGCGCCCAAGGCGTTCGCCCAGGCGATTGTCGACGCGGATCGTCTCTGACGAGGATGGGGGTGGGTGTCCTTGGGCTGACCATCAGCTCAACCGACGCACTGTTGCTTCGAGCGAGACTATGTGATCCACCAGGTCGTCGGTGCGATACTGGCGGTCAATTGCGGCATGTTGCATCCGAAGATTGAAGGTGGCGCCTGCAGTCATGCAACCCGCTCAGTCGCGATCCCCCGATCTTGCCTCCGCGGATCGTGGAGCAGGTTCACGGTTAGATAGCCAGCAATGGCCACATAACTCACCGTCGAAAGCCAACGAACTAGTCCCGAAAATACGCATTTTCTTATCTTGGTCAAGGCCAACGACCATCATGTAAAGTACCGATCTTTCCCGAATTGACGCAATCGAACTTTAGTAGACAACGAGCTTCCCGTCCGGGAATCGACCATTCCAGCCACAGGGGAAATGCCCGTTCAGATACCGACGTCCCCCCGCCTTCAGTAGCGGTCCGATCTTGAGTCCGGAATTACTGTAACTGTTTTGCGTAGGCAGCGGGCGTCAGCCCGCCCAGTGCTTTTTTCGGTCGCTCCTCGTTGTATTCCCGGCGCCAGTTTTCGATTTCGGTGCGTGCGTGCAGAAGGCTGGGAAACCAGTGCTCGTTGAGGCATTCATCGCGCAGCCGTCCGTTGAACGATTCGATGTAGGCGTTCTGGTTCGGCTTGCCGGGCTCGATAAGCCTCAGTTGCACGCCACGGTCGTGAGCCCAAGCGACCTTGGCC
>NZ_JBFUAT010000076.1:0-4778 GCF_056406135.1 Luteibacter sp. P1_D3
GTCTTCGCGAGGCCCTGTCGGGAACGCTGGCGGAGTACATGGTCCCGAGTGCGATCGTGACGCTGGCCTCGCTGCCACTGACACCCAACGGCAAGCTGGATCGCAAGGCGCTGCCGGCACCGGAGGCGGAGTCCTACGCGGTGCAAGCGTACGAAGCACCGGAAGGTGCGGTGGAGGAGGCGATCGCGGCGGTGTGGTCGGGCCTGCTGGGCCATGCCCGGGTGGGTCGCCACGACAACTTCTTCGCCTTGGGCGGCCACTCGCTGCTCCTAGTTCGTCTGGTCGGCGCCTTGAACCGCCGTCAGTTTGGTACGACCATCGCGGAACTATTCACGCATCCGACAATTGCCAGCTTCGCAAAGGCTCGAGCGAGATCGGACGACGCTGCAAGCACTCGTGCGATAGCCATCCGGGCCGAAGGGAGTCACTGCCCTCTGTTCATGATTCATGACGGAGAAGGAGATCTATTTTATGTGCCCAAGCTTGCAGAAAATCTTGATCCATTAACTCCTGTGTACGCACTTCCCCCTTCTTCGCCTGCAGAACCGATCTTTAAGACGCTACAGGCGAAAGCGGCGCGGTTGGTACGCCTGATTCTCGAGGTGCAGGCATCGGGACCTTATTACCTTACCGGGTGGTCCACCGGAGGTTTGCTTGCTTACGAGGTTGCATATCAGTTACGGGGTATGGATCAGGAGGTAGCGTTCGTCGGCCTGCTTGACACCTTTTATAAGCCAACAATTCCAACTGAAAGACACATTCTTGATAACACTACCGATTTCTTTCGCAACGTCATCACGGAAACGGCACGGGAAGCCGGGTTGCCGTCATCAGTTGAGAAAGAATTCAGCGGCGATCTGAAATCAATGGTCGATTCCGCGCATGGCTACGGCCTAATTGACGAGTTCAGGGGGAAACCTCTGGCACATATCGAGCACTACCTTGAATCGAGATTGTCGTTAGCCCACGCACAAGCGGACTATGAGGCACGAGGGTTTGATGTAACCATGCACCTGTTTCGCGCATCGGGAGGTGACGCATCGAGGCCGCTACGAGGATGGGAGAACGTCCATCCAAAGCCGGACATCCGCGTCATAGACGTTCCGGGGACGCACCTGACAATGGTGGAAGACCAATACGTAGGGGCTCTGGCCGCTTCTATGGACGCCGTGCTCGAGATTGCGCGAGCGACACGTCGCGCACCATCTCACACACCTCTCTTCCTGCCTCTCCAACAGAGCACGTCTGACGGCCCGGTCCTTGTAATGATCCCTGGTGCAGGAGCGAGTGTGACGGTATTCGCCGATCTCCTCATGAGAATGCCTGCTGGGATGGATATCTACGGCCTTCAACCTCGCGGACTCGATGATGAAGCATCCGTGCCCTACTCAACGGTAAGAGCCGCGGCGGAAGCCTGTGTCCGGCAGATTGCGGGGACCATATCCGCAGGTACTATCCATTTGGTCGGCCATTCGTTTGGAGGTTGGATCGCGTGTGAGGCAGCCCTCTTGCTCGAACGAGAGGGATATCGGATTGGGTCAATGACGCTCATTGACTCCCGAACCCCTGACGGCGAGCAATCCCCTGATCACGATGACATAGATATCCTTCTTTCCCTCTCTGAGATATATGAGGAAATGGCAGGTCGGCCCATTGAAATCAGTCGCTCCATGCTGTCGTCCTTAGCGCAAGGCGAGCGTGTGGACCACATGCACCGCGTGCTTGTCAAGCATTCGTTATTAGATCCGCGCGTGGACCGAACCTTCATATCGAACGTAATAAAAGTTTTCTCGGCAAATACACGTTCGACGTTTACGCTTACCGATCGCTCGGACAGAAAGGTGATGCTTGTCCTCCTCGAGGAGGGGAACATACCAAAACACGAGAACCAAAGACGACACGAAAAGATGGTCCGGGGGTGGCAACAGTTTTTTCCGCACTTGACCCCGATCTTAAGCGCCGGTACGCACATGACTGGACTAAAAGAGCCGTATGTTGCAACGCTCGCGCCGATCATCATTGAATCCGTCAGCCAGGGCGAGGCTTGAGCAGGACGGCCCGCAGCGAACACCGAATTAACGCCTGCTTCGCTTCCTAACGCTTCCTCGTTTGACTATCATGACACGATCAAGAAATGGACATGCAATGACTTGGTATTATCTTACACTGGCGGTGCGGAACTTTAGGAAGAGTCCGATACTCACCTTGCTAATGGTGGTCGCGATCAGCGCGGGAGTCGCCGCATCTATGACGACTCTGTCGCTGATTCAGGCAGCGTCTCGCGATCCAGCGCCGACGCGATCTTCTGTTCTCTTCTTTCCTCTAATCGATAGCGCAGGGCCGGAAGGTCGAAGCTCGGGAAACGAGCCGCCACCAAGCTTCCCCTATAGCGACGCCATGGCTCTCATGCGTGACCACCGCGCCGCCCGGCAAACGGCTCTGTATCCCGTTTCGCTGGTACTGCGTCCACTGGCAAGTGAACGGCGACCCCGCACACTGAACGGACACGCTGTGTATTCGGATTTCTTTGCGATGACCGATGCGCCATTTCAGTTCGGCGCAGCCTGGGGCGCGATGGATGACGACAAGAGTGCATCGGTCGTCGTTATTGGGAATCGCTTGAACGAACAGTTGTTCGGCGGAAAGAATAGCGTGGGGCACGAGATTACACTGGGACAACATGCGTACCGCGTCATCGGCGTTCTCAAGGACTGGAACCCTCAGCCCCTGTTTTACGATCTGGCGAATGGGTCAACCTTCGGAACTGAGGATCAATTCTTCATTCCGATGACTTCGTCCATTGCCGGTAAGATTCAGACGGCCGGGCCCTTCGTTTGTTCTTCCACTCTTCCTGCTAATGCAGGCTTCGACGGAATCTTGTCTTCCAATTGCACCTGGATTTCAATAATGGTGGAGTTGCGCACGGCCGAAGAGCGAGCCAAGTATGATCATTACCTTAGACAATATTCCGGCTACCAGCGTGATAGCGGACGCTTTAACTGGCCTCCTAACTATCGACTACGCGGACTGCTTGAGTGGTTAGAGTTTGCTGAAGTCGTCCCGTCAGACGCGCGGTACTCGTTTGTCGTGTCCGCGCTGCTTTTGCTAGTATGTATTGTCACGACCACTGGGTTACTCTTCGCAAAATTTCTTCAGAAGACCGCAGATATGACGATTCGTCGCGCGCTGGGCGCGCGTTCGGTGGACATTGCCAAGCAATGTTTTGTCGAGGCAGGAACGATTGGTCTATTTGGCGGCGTTCTCGCAATCGCTTTAACCCTGGCTGGGGTGTCGGCGGCCAAGAGGCTTCTCCCCGACGAGCTCGCTCCGCTCGTTCATGTAGATATTGGAATTTTTACCGGGGCCCTTCTGCTTTCTGTCATGTCGACGCTTCTAGCCGGGATCCTTCCCGTCGTGAGAATGCTCCGACTCCAACCATCTATGCAGATAAAGCAAAACTAGGGCCGCCGTGAAACTACATCCAATTGTCGCCGCCCTGAAGAAACATAAGGCCGGCACCGCCATGATCGTTCTCCAGATCGCCTTGACACTTGCTGTTATGTCAAATGCGATGTTCATGATTCAGATCAAGTCCGCACGGATGGGGCGGCCTACCGGAATCGAAGAAGACCGAATTGTTTTCGTACATAGTGATGACAGCGGTTCGACGACGTCTGCGGCACCCGACGCGGTGGCTTCGCGCATTCGAGCGGATCTTCAGGCGATCATGCATGTCGACGGGGTGGAAAGTGCCTATGCATCGAATGCTCTTCCACTCAGCGATCTTGGATGGCAGTTGCAGGTGGGATTGACGCCTGGAAACATCCGTAACTCACCAATCTCTTTTTACGCTGCAAATGCAGATACGATCCAAAGCTTGGGATTGAGACTCCTCGAGGGACGCAACTTTACCGCGGAGGAAATACAGGCTAAAAAAATGTCTGACGTGATGCAGCCGCCAGTTGTAATCATTACTCGACAGGTGGCAGAGCGTCTGTTCGGACAATCCGATCCCTTGGGAAAAAGCGTGTATTTCTCCGGCGCAACAGCGCCGAGCAGGGTTATCGGTGTCGTTGATAGGTTGCAATCGCCCTTCAGTCAGGCCCGGAGCGACAACATGGTATGGGGGGCAGCGTTGATTCCGTGGATGTTGATTTCACCGGAGCGTTATTACGTCGTGCGCTCAAAGAGCGGCGTCCTAGGGCGAGTTGCGGCAAGAGTTGAGGATGCGCTCTATTCGGTCGACCCCTTGCGCGTCATTCCTGATGGTACGGATGGTGCTGCACGCGGCGTAATCACGTTCAAAGATATTCGGGAACAGGCGTATCGCGGAGATGTCGCGGTTTCTTCCCTGACAGCAACTGTCGGCCTTGTGCTGCTGTTTACCTGTTCCGCTGGTATTGCTGGGCTTTCAAGCTTTTGGGTTAGGCAGCGTCGCCGTCAAATCGGCGTTCGCCGTGMTCTGGGCGCCACGTCGAACGACATACTTCGCTATTTTCTCGTAGAGAACCTGATTCTGACTGGCACTGGCGTGCTTCTCGGGGCGGGACTTGCGTTTGTATTGAACGTTTATCTTATGCAGTCGCTCGAGCTTCCACGCTTGTCCGCCGGTTACGTCGCTATCGGCACTGTCGTGATGTTTGTCGTAAGCATCTGCGCTGTGCTTCCGACTGCTCTGAGGGCCGCGCGTGTCCCCCCCATCACTGCTATCAGAGATATCTAGATCCTGGCTTCAACCTTTGTATTAACAGGTAACGCACGCCGAAGGCGTGTGGTGC
>NZ_JBFUAT010000077.1:0-4348 GCF_056406135.1 Luteibacter sp. P1_D3
CCCCTAGGGTCGTGCGTCCTCTACTCCGGCGAATCGCCGCGCCCCAGCTAGTTCACTGGAGAAACAGCGTCGCTTCTTTCAGGAAGAGGTCCGGGTACTGGTAAATCGATCCATGGGCAGAGTCCGGATACACGATCAGTTCCGCGTTCGGCATGTTCTGCTGCAAMGTGAAGGAGTTCACCGTGTAGTGCACCAGGTCCTTGCTACCACTCACCACCAGGGTCGGCTCCGTCAACTGCTTGAGATACGCGTTGGATTGCGCGGACGGCACACCCCATGCGGCGAACGCAGCCACCTGTGCCGGCACGACCTTGTCGTTGACGTCCACATCGCGATTGACCGTACGAGCGCGAAGACGGGTGAGGAATTCCCGGCCCGCAGCCTGGCTCTTTTCCGAAGGCGTGAAGAACACATCCAGCAGCAGCTCGTCCGGCACGTTGTGCTTCTTCGCCAACATCGCCTGGAACTCAGGTGTCAGGTGGGCCATGCCTTCGCCGCCGCGCGGTCCGCTACCGACAAGAATGACGCGACGGACCAGGTCAGGACGTTCGATAGCCACTTCCTGGGCAACGAGACTACCCAGCGAGAAGCCTAGGATATCGGTCTTCTTGATGCCCAGCGCCGTGATCAGATCGATGCCGTACTTCGCCATCCCTTCAACCGTCTTCGGGACCTCGCCTTCGGAACCTGCCACACCCGCATTGTCGAAGATGATGACCTCGCGGGTGCTGGCGAAGCCGTCGGTGATCTTCGGGTCCCAGCTGTCCATGGTGCCGACGAAGTGCTGGAAGAAGACAAGCGGCGTACCACCCGGTTTGCCGAAGCGACGGTAGGCGAGACGAACGCCATCGACGGTGACGAACTTCGTCGGCGCGGTTTGATGCGTCTGGCCTGTGGGCAGGCTTGGAGAGAACGCGGCCGCACTGGAGGCGAATGCGAGGGAGACGGCGGCAGCGATCAACGCGCCCGCCAGTGACGAACGTAGTGTCTTGGTGCGTTTCATGGGGTCAGTCCTTGTTACGAGGTCACGTCGTCGTGGACGATCAGAAGCCGAGGCGCGTCAGGTCTTCCTGGAGGAAGTTCTGGCCGCTGCGATTCTTGACGCTGGGCAGCTCCGACACGCGCACGCGCCAGTCCAGCAATGCCGTGTAGTCGGCCGGTACCGTGATCCCGGAAACGTCGGCGTGCATGAGGCCGGCGAACAAGGTGATGTCGGCCATGGAGAAGGCGTCGCCGGCGAGGTAGGGGCGGCTCTGGAGAAGCTCGTTGAAGTACGTCAGGCCGGCGCGCACCTTGTCGCCCTCGCGCTGACCCATGGTCTCGCGACCATCCCAGTCGGGGCTCTTGTACGCCTTGAGGGTGTCGCCCAGGCCGGACGTGGCGTGGTGGAAATACAGGCCGATCGGGTCGGTGACATACGCCTCGGCACGGCGCTGCATCATGTGGATGACCGCCTTCTCCTTGGGGGTGCGGCCGGTGATGATCGGGTTGCCGTCAAGGTTGTCGAAGTACTCGGTAATCGCGGTGGACTCCGAAATCAGGGTGCCATCGTCGAGCTCCAGCACCGGCACCACGCCGGACGGGTTCTTGCCCAGGAAGGCGGCCTGCTTATGCTCGGCGCCGATCAGATCGACCGGAACGAACTCAACGGATTGGTCGAGGCCTTTGGCGGCGAGGACGATCCGGATGCGGGAGGGGTTGGGAAAGCCGGGGCGGTCATAGATTTTCATGAGATTCCTCGAGTTAGGTTGTCTATCGATCGATAGATAGTTAGAAGGAATGAGCGGAGGTTAGGCCGCCCCCTCGCCCCTGTCAACCCCTATCGATCGATAGATAGCCAGCCCTGCTATACTTCGGCCCATGAACACGAACATGCGCGAATCCATCATGTCGGCCGCCCGGGTGGCCGTGCAGGGGCACGGCTACAACGCCCTGAGCTTCCGGGAACTCGCCAAGACGGTGGGCATCAAGAGCGCGAGCGTCCACTACCACTTCCCTACCAAGGGCGATCTCGCGGCGGCACTCGCCAAGCGTTATGCCGACGAAGCGGAAGTGTTCTTCGACGAATTGCTGGCTACCCCACATACGCATGACGCGCTCATGCGCGCTTATACGTCAGCGTTCCGCAAGGCGCTCGAAGACGACAACAAGATGTGCCTGTGCGGCATCATGTCGGCCGAGTACACGGACCTTCCCGACATCGCTCGCGTGGAAGTCGATCKGTTCACGGCCGTCAATACGCGTTGGTTGCAACGCGTCCTGAAGGATCGCCACCCCGACTCACCGCAAGACGCACTCGAGGCGCGCGCCCTGGCCATCTTCGCCGCGATCGAAGGTGCGCAGCTGGTCGCGAGAGGTCGTGCGGACCTTTCGTCGTTCGACCGGATTATCGAGGCCTACCACGCGTCTGGGTTGTTTGACTGACGGTATAGACCGAGCACCGCCCGCAAACGAGCGGCGCGCGGTTCAAAACGATTACGGAGTCAGCCCCGCGTCAAGCGCACCCGCATACGCCGCAGACAGCGTCTTGCCCTGGTACGTCTTCCCCGCCACATCGTCGTAGAGCCAYAGGAAGGCACCCGTGATGTTGCACTGTGCCGTCCAGCCCGCGATCTTGCTCTGCGCACTCGGCACGGTATCGCCGCCGATCGACGAATCGCCAAGCCCCGGATAGACAGGCACACCGCCGAAGTCCCAGCCCGAACACGGGCTGTTACCCGCGCCGCCGGCATAGGCCTGCAGATGCACACCATCGACCGTACCAGCGCGCTGGCTGTTGATCTGCGTCACTACGGACTTCCAGTACGAAGCGTTCGTATAGGCATCCGGCATGACGTGGTAGCCGAGCTTGCCAAGCATCACGGAGAAGGCAACGGTCGAAGCGGCGTCGTAGCTGTTCTCGTCATCCAGGTCGATGGCATCGATCGAGGGGATCGCCTGCTTGAGTGCCTGGAAGTTGCGATAGAGCGTGCTCTGCGTGCCCGTGCCACCGCCTGCGCCCGTGCTGTTGACGAGGGCCTTGATGTCCTGGAAGTCACCGACGTTGGACGAGCCGATACTGAAGGTGATGCGTTTGACCCCTGCCGCTTTCAGCGCGGCGAGGTTGGAGACGAAGCCGGGATATGTGTTGTTACCGACGTAGGCGCCGTTGGAAACGATCGGGAATTCACCATTGAGGTTGAGGTCGCCGTTCGACTTGACCTCGACACTCCAGACGATGACCTCCGTGAAACCTGACTGGCTGAGTTCCTTGATGTTGTTGTTGGCGTTCTTGTAAATCGGGCCGCCACCGAAAATGCCTATATAGCCGGTAGTGTCGGCGAATGCTGCCGAGGAGGCCGCCAGTCCGACGATCGAACAAAGCAAAGCTGCCGTGATGCGGGTGCGCGTAAACCGAGACTTGAGACTCATTAACCTGCTCCGATGGTTTTGTATGAGCTGACGCCACTACCCAACGCGCACTCCGAATCCTTCGCTATCGGAGCGATGTTCCGCGTTACCCCGCAGATGGCGTGTCGTGATTTCTTGCTGGTTGGGATACAGAGCGCTGCAGCACTCTGTTGTCGGTTTAGATCGATCTAAACCGACAAGGCAAACTCTATCGTTGTCGGATCAACGACGCACGCTGCGATGCAAAAGGAAGGTGATGCGGATCACACTTCGCTTCCACGTTTCTAGTTGTCGGTATCACGCGCCTTGGTTCGCGTGTAAGCCACCACCCATCGCGCTACATCGTCTGCCTCCAGCTTCCGCCCGGCAGGATGTAACGTCCATGGCGGCCTTGGTCTCCGCGTACGTCCCGTCCAAGGCATAGATTTCCCTATGAAGGTTCGACCCAGGCTCGTCCCACGGGCGGGCCGCCAGGCACACGCCAAGCACTTCGGCTAGACGAAGCGCATTCGCCGACCAGTTGGTGGTGCCACAGCTGACGTGCTGCACGATCAGGCATAGCTGCCGACGATCGGGCGGCTTGTGGCTGGCAGCCTCGCGAAGCAACAGACCCTGGGCCAACTGGACGGCGAACAGGATTCCGTCGAAGGACGTGCCCGGTGGCACGTCGCCCAACCAAGGCTCGCCGAGGCTGACTTCTCGAGCTTCGAGTACTCGCAGGGGATGTCGTCCTGGCTGAATGGCGAAGCGTTTCAGGCGTGCCCAGAGTCTTGCCAAGGAGGAAGCGGTGCGGACGGCTATACGGTCGCCGAGTTGTCTTACCTGACGGAGATGGATGAGGACCAGCTGTTGAAAGCGGTCCAAGAGCTCATGAGGACCAATATGTTCCTCATGACCAGTTCGCATCTTGGAAACACGTATGAGAGCAGATATGAGCTCTCGCAGCTCGCCCGGGCAT
>NZ_JBFUAT010000078.1:0-4094 GCF_056406135.1 Luteibacter sp. P1_D3
GTCATGCACGGAGGCATCGATAACGCTTTTTGATGCCTCTGTGCCACAGTCATAAATCCAGCGAACTTTCGTTCGCGAATGGTAGTGGTCCGGGGACGAAATGGAGACCTCGCCGCGGATAAATGCTCCCTGTCCAACTGGCCTCATCTCAATCTTTGATTCGATGTAAGTCATCGTTGCGCATCTTCCCTTGGCTGAGATTTCACATAATTTACGTAAGGCGAGCGTCGCGCCAGTTTTTTGTACGGACGGTGTCGTCGGTTAGCTGTCGACGAGAAGTACGCCTCTGCGAGTAATTGCGTCAAAGCTAAACACATGCTCTCGCGGATTTTCCGAGCAGAAGCCAGCTAGCTTTACCGGATATACCGCTTCTCCGTCGCATCTTTCCACTTCTTCCCCGCCAGCGCGTGGTTGTCTGTTGTATTGCCGGGCGATGGATAGAGGCACCGTCATGATTGATGTAGTAGCTGGTTTCGACGAGCGTCGCGGAAGCCGTCTGAGTCGACTGATCGCGTTGCGAGGTGCTGGTCGTTTGTCGAGCAACGACAGGTGACGCGAAGACGAGGGCGGCTACGATGATCGCGGGGATTTTGTTGGGGCGTGCAAGCGTCACGTGTCGTGAACTCCGTCTCCGAAGCGACGCGGCGTCGCACTGCAATTTCTGTCGGCACCGTACGATCTTGCTTTAGCGGGAATGCCGGAAATGCATAGGGATGCCGAGGCCAAGTCCAAGTCTAAGTTGGCCAGGCGGCTTGCCTAATTATTACGTTAGTGTAATGTACGGGTGCGTCGAACGAAGGCAGAAGGTGTACAGGTCGCTCCGGCGCCGGAGTCAGGGGCACAACGCCCGTATGGATCCACACAGCGCCATCCGAATTGATGAGGTGAAAGGATCATGTCTGCTCGACAAAGCGGGAAAATCAGGACAAACGTTGCAGACACCGCCCAAGCGGTGAATGCTTTCCAGACCCTTGCATCGACGGCCGGGTATTCGTTTGAAGTCGACGTCCCTGAAAACGCAGCGGCAGAGTGGTTCATCGACATCGAGCAGGGCGACTTCCAGGAATCATTATCTTGGATGCCAAACCGTGGCTTCGGGTTCTACACCGGAGAAGTGGGCTACGGCGACAAGCCCAATGAGTTTTACCTCGATGCGACACGGGCGTTCGAGCGACTCGAGCAGCTACGTGCACGCCGGGAGAACGGGAAAACTGGAACGCTGAGCCTCGCAGACCTTCGCCAATTGCTGCACATGTCGCAAAGCGATGTTGCAACCCTCGGCAATCTCAAGCAGGCGGCCATTTCCCGATTCGAGGGGCGTGGGGATGTGCTCGTCAGCTCTCTTATGTCTTACCTTGAGGCCCTGGGCGGAAAGCTCGAACTGCGGGTGCATTTCGATCGCATGGACGTTGCCCTGGGGCTTCCTGTGTCGACGAGGAAATAGATGTCATCAAGGTTCGCGACTTTTGGGGCGTCTCCGTACGCTATGGCGCAGCCTTATCGACGATGCGGTCAGTGGCCTTTCCACCTCGTGCGGTTTCGACCTGGATACTCATCGGCGGGAAATTCGAAAGATCGGGAGCCCAAAGAAACGCCGGTCCGGATTGCATGGCTGCCTGAGGATGGATGGCGTTGCCCTGAAGGTCTACCGAGGCATCCTGAAGCCGTCTGACGATGGCGTCACGATCGGGTAGCGGTTGCCCAACGGCAACGCCACTGCAGAGAAGGGTATTGATCGCCGGCGGAAGCGGATAGCTGGCCAGCGTGTAGTAGACCTTTGAATCGGCTGCTTCAAGTTTGAGCGGTAGTGCAGTCTGGCTGCCTTGTTCGCCCAGCAAGATGATGTCCTGGCTATGGACCAGCGCGTCGCCGGGTTTTTCACCCCCGATGTCGACCATCGAACGCGTGATCGTGAGTGGGGCGTTTCCGGTGTTGATCAGGGTGATCCGATACGGCTTGATTAGCGTCGCCACGGCGCCGCAGGTAACGCTTGCGTGGATGAAGGACGGTTCGTACGCCTCAATACCTATCGAGAGCCGTTCGTCGTACTGTTGGTGTTTAGTGTCGAGCGAGATCCACGCCGCGAACATGGCGACGATGAGAGCCAGCAGAGACAGGATGTCGGACAGGGTGGGAATTCGACGCCGGGAGTTGCTTACCCGCTTATGGTTTCTTTGCACGGTACTGATCCATAGTTCTAAAGACGCGGCGCGCTTTGGCCCCGACCCCTATCCTTCACCTGACCAACGAGGGGCCCGCTGCCTGCTGGCTCGATTCCAGCGCCGCCTGCTGCTGGACCTGCTGTTGCACCTGCGCCTGCTGCTGTGCGTTGTTCTGCACATTCACGTCCGCCTCTTGGCTACTTTGTGCCAATGGCGTCTGGATCGCCTGCATGACGTCCACTTCAACGTAACGTTTGAATGGAGAGTTCAGCTCCCCCTGGATGGCGTAGCCGCGGTTCGCATCGTCGGACAGGGCGACATGGTCAATGCGGTTAAGTCCGGCCGAGGTGGCGGCCGACGTAAGGCTGCCGGCGAAGTTTTGCGTGTGCGGGCCGGATGCTCGTCCTTGTTCCTGATCCAGACGCGCCACACATGAATGGGCTTGCTCGTAGATGCCGTGGGCAGGGTGGCGGGCATCGAGCAGCGTTGGTGCGACTTGGGTGGCCGCCTGCATGTGGCCCTTGGCCTCGCCGATCGCAGTCATGGTGGCTGGTCCCGCCACGCCGTCGGCTTTGAGCCCGTGCGCTGCCTGGAAAGCCTCTACGGCCTCCTTGGTGTGCGGACCAAAGTGAGAGTCGGGATGGATGGCGCTGCCATCTCTTGCCGTTATGCCGAGGGCTGCGAGATCCGTCTGCAGCGCACCGACAGCCGGACCATGGTCTCCTTGCTTATGGGCGTGGACTGCGCTGCCATGGCCTTGGGTATGCGCGGAGGCATGCTGGGTGGCGGGATGAGATGCCTTCAAGGCCGCTAGTTGCTCTTCCGTCATTACCGGCGTGGGTGTGACCGTCCCGGCCTTCCAGTACTCGAAATGGGAAATGCCATCGAGGAGGGCACCCTTCTGCTCGACAGTCATGTCGCGGACTTTCTTGCCGTGAAGATCCTGGCCTTCGGCAGAAGCGACGGCGTGGATGTCCTTCGCCTGCGCGTCGTAGTGGACGGCCCCGCTGTAGTCGGGTTTCGAATACTCGCGAATGAGTTGTTCGACCGTGTGATCGCCGTGGCGTTTCTCGACATACTCCCTCTGGGCGGTGCGGCCGGCTTCGTAACTTTCAAACACCATGTTGCCGTGGTGGTCGAGATCCACGACACCCTTGTACGTGTGCTTAGCGGTCTCCAGCGCTTCATCCTTGGTTCGGATCGCGTGGGAGCCCTGTTCACTGCCGGCAAATTCAAGTTTGAGGTTGCCGGGATTGTTATTGCGCCAGGATGCCGTCCCGTCTTGCGCCGTTAGCCATGTCTTGTCGTCGAGCTCGTAGATGCGCGTCATTCCATAAGTGGCGACGAGCCTGTCTACTTTCTTGTCTGAAACAACGTCCATATCTCTTCCCTTTCAGTGGCCAGCATGGCCGTCACGAAATCCGATTCAAAAAACTCCGGTGTTGCAGTCGGTGTTGGCTTCCTTGCAAGCCTTGCCGCCTGCCGTGCTGCAGGCGTTCATGGCTTTGGACAAGGCGGCTTTCTCGTCCTTCGGGTCGGGCGTTCCCGCTGCGAATGGTCGGCCTGACGCGTCCCGCACAAGCGAAATGCAACCGTCTTGCTGCTGGACGAGGACGTCGCAATCGTCTTTATTGCAGTCCCCCTTTGCAGCCTCCCAAACGGCCTCCTGAGTGCTGTTCTTGTGCATGAACATGAACTTGCCATTTCGGCGGTTGAATAGAACGGTGTTGAGATACACCGGCACACTCCACTTCGCGTCCATGTCCTTGGCCAGGCCCGACGTCGGTAAGGGCAGTTTCTTCGTCGTTGCTTCTCCGTAGCCTTCCACCACTGTCTCGCGCGTTGCGCGGGTCACATGCCAGCCATCGTTCTTGCGGACATAATCGAGAGCGGTCTGGGATGGCTTTTCTCCTGCATCAAACTGGTCGATGT
>NZ_JBFUAT010000079.1:0-3147 GCF_056406135.1 Luteibacter sp. P1_D3
ATCGAGTGCCGCGTGAATGCGGAGGATCCAGACACCTTCATGCCGAGCCCCGGCACGGTGAAGCGTTTCGAAGCGCCGGGTGGCCCGGGTGTGCGTGTCGACACCCACCTCTACGACGGCTACCGCATCCCGCCGAACTACGACTCGATGATCGGCAAGATCATCGTGCACGGTCCGGATCGCCCCACCGCTATCGCACGCATGCGCATGGCGTTGAACGAAACGGTGATCGAAGGCGTGAAGTGCAACATTCCGCTGCAGCAACGCATCATGGCCGACGTCGGTTTCCAGCAGGGTGGACAGAACATCCACTATCTGGAAAAGCGCATGGCAGAACAAAAAGAAACCCCGCCCCAAGTCTGACAAAAGAACCCCGCTCCCCAGCGGGGTTTCTTTTTGTCGCAGGAGCGCGCTCGCGCGCGAACCCTCAGCATCTCATCGAGCGAGCGAGGCCTGAAATCTCTTCAGGCCGGCGGTCCGATCTCACGAAGCGGCTGTTGCCTCTAAGCCTTTCGACGCCCACTGATCCGCACCCAGTCTTCCAGGGTGCGCACTTCCAGGTCTTCGAACCATTCCGCGTAGCGCACCAGCAATTCCTCGTGCTGCCCGTGAAGGATGCCCGACAGGGCGAACGGCGCGCCGGGCTTGATCGCGGCGGCGAAGGTCGGAGCAAGCTCACCCAGTGGCCCCGCGAGAATATTCGCGACGAGCACATCGGCGAGTTCGGTCGGTGCCTCGCCCGGCAGATAGACGGCCAGATCGGCATGCACGCCGTTGCGCTCGGCATTGTCGTGCGAGGAAATCAGCGCTTGCGGATCGTTGTCGATGCCAACGGCGCGGGCGGCGCCCAACTTCAGCGCGGCGATCGCGAGGATGCCGGAGCCGCAGCCGTAGTCGAGGACCAGCTTGTCGGCCATCTGCTGGCCATCCAGCCACTCCAGGCACATCGCGGTGGTCGGGTGAGTGCCCGTGCCGAAGGCCAGGCCGGGATCGAGGCGGACGACGACGATGTCACCCTCCACCGGCGGCTCGATATTCCAGGGATAGACCCAGAGGCGACGGCCGAACGGCATCGGCTTGAACTGGTCCATCCAGGCGCGTGTCCAGTCCTGGTCCTCGACCACACGCCAGGTGATGTGTGCCGGCTCGATGAAGGGCAGGTCGTCGGCGATGGCGGCCGTGAGCCCGCGCTTGTCGGCGTCGGCATCGAATAACGCGTTCAGGACGATCTGGTTCCACAACGGTAGCTCACCCACGCCCGGCTCGAAGATGGCTTCTTCGTCAGGGGTCTCGGCGTCGGCATCCTGCAGGGTGATGGACAGCGCACCCAGGTCTTCGAGTGCGGTTTCGACACGCGGCTGCTCGGCGGCGCGGATCGTCAGGGAGAGTTCGAGCCAGGGCATCGGGACGGCCATTTGGTGAGCGGATAGACGATTCTACCGGTCACGCACGTTATGATCGAACGATGTATACGCAGTGTCCCGAGTGCCTCACCGTCTACAAACTGGAAGCCGAGCTTCTGGTGCCGGCGTGCGGCTGCGTGCGCTGCGGGCATTGCGAGAGCGTCTTCAACGCCCTTGGCACGCTTGCCGCACAACTGCCACCGGAGCCCTTCACGCGCCTGCCGGAACGGGCACTCGACCAGGAACCACCCCTCGCCGAGGTGGCCGTCTTCCGGCCGCGCCCGGTGCCGCCCCTGCCCGACGACGTCGGCGGCGAGCCGTCGCACGACGAGGTGCCTGCTGAGGATTTCTCCCAGCTGACCTTCACCCCCACGTTTGCCAAGACACGTCGACGCTCCTGGCAGAGCGCCATCTGGGTGACTGTCTGCCTGACGCTGATGCTTGGACTGGGCGCCCAGCTCGCCTGGGCCAAGCGCGACTCGCTGATCGCCGACCCGACCATCGGCCCGGCACTGCAAGCGGGCTGCTCAGTCGTCGGCTGTCGCCTGCCCCTGGTGGCGGAACCGACACGCCTGCGCCTGCTCGCTCGCGACGTCGAGCAACATCCGGCCGTACGCGACGGTCTGCTGATCACCGCGAGCGTACGAAACGATGCGTCGTTCGCGCAGCCTTATCCCGTCGTCACCATCGTGCTTTCGGATGCCAATGGCCAGCGTCTGGCCATGCGCCGCTTCGAACCGGCCGACTATGTCGGTGACCCCGGCGTGCGTGCGCGCGGGCTGGATGGCGGTGCCACCACCGCGATGGTGTTCGAGGTGCAAGACCCGGGCCAGCGGGCCGTCGCCTTCGCATTCAGCTTCGATTGACCGTTCGAAAAAATTTCTTTTTACAAGCCTGCACATCCCCTCCCGGGACGAGTACACTCGATTCCCTTCGCGACGATCGACCCCCTTCCATGGTGTGGCCGTGTCGCAATCCAAGCGACCACATTAAAAGAACCGACCGGGAACTCGTGTCCCGGCCTGCGAGAGGGGAATGCCTTGAACGCTGTGAGACTGACTGCCGGTGAGGCCGCCAACGAGACCTCCATGCAGAGTGCCCTCAGCGAATGCGTCAGCCGCACCGTCCGTCGTTACCTGGCGGATATCGGCGATACGGAAGGCGGCGAAGGTCTCCATGCCCTGGTGATCCGTGAAGTCGAAGGCCCCCTGCTGCGTGAAGTGCTCGCTTTCCACGAAGGCAACCAGAGCCGTGCCGCCGTTGCCCTCGGCATCAACCGTGCCACCCTGCGCAAGAAGCTGGCCGCCCACGGCATTTCCTAAAGAGCCGCTATAATGGAGCGCTTTCCTCCCCGGAAGTGCCCATGCCCACGCCCGATCTCGTTTCCGTCCGCCGCGCGCTCGTCAGCGTTTCCGACAAGCAGGGCCTGACCGAACTCGCCCGACGCCTCGTCGCGGCCAACGTCGACATCCTCTCCACGGGCGGCTCCGCGAAAGCACTGCGCGATGCCGGCATCCCGGTGCGCGATGTCGGCGATCTGACCGGCTTCCCCGAGATCATGGACGGCCGCGTGAAGACGCTGCATCCGCGTGTGCATGGTGGCCTGCTCGGCCGTCGTGGCACCGACGACGCGGTGATGGCCGAACACGGCATCGTCCCGATCGATCTCCTGGTACTGAACCTCTATCCGTTCGAGCGCACCGTGGCCGATCCGACGTGCACGCTGGAGAACGCGATCGAGAAC
>NZ_JBFUAT010000080.1:0-2953 GCF_056406135.1 Luteibacter sp. P1_D3
TTTGAGGACTCGCCGAACTTTTTTTTCGGCGTGTGCGATCGGGTCGACGAGCGCCTGCTGGGCACCATGACGGCTTATGTCGCGTCCCAGCACGGCACCGCCGACATGGGCATCATGATCGGGGCGCCCGCCGCGCGCGGCCGCGGTTTCGGCTTTGACGCCTGGTCGACCCTGATGACCTGGCTGCTCGAGGCACGCGGCCTGCGCAAGGTCACGGCCGGCACGCTGGGCTGCAACACGCCGATGCTGCGCCTAATGCACGGCTCCGGCATGCAGCCCGACGGCGTACGTCGCGGCCAGGAGATCGTGGACGGCGCAGCCCAGGACATCCTTTATTTCGCGCGTTTCGGCGATGCTTGAGCTGCCCGCTCCGGTCGCCGTGGTGTGTCACGACGCGGGCGCCGCCAACATCATCGTCGCGGCGCTGCGAGTCGAAACCCAAAAGGTCTGGTTGCCTGTGATGCAAGGGCCGGCCGCCGCGATCTGGCGCGCCAGCGGCTTGGCGCCGCTGCAGCCGCTCGAGCTCGACAGCGCGCTCGCCAGTGCCGGCTCGCTGCTCAGTGGCACAGGCTGGGCCAGCGATCTCGAACATGAGGCACGGCGACGTGCGCGCTCCTTAGGCCTGCAGAGCGTCGCGCTGATCGACCACTGGGTAAACTACGCGGCGCGTTTCGAACGTGCCGGCGAGCGGGTGCTGCCCGACGAGATCTGGGTCGCCGACGCCGACGCGCTGGCGATCGCCGCCAGCACATTCCCCGGCATGCCCCTGCGGCAGGTCGAGAACCTTTATCTGCGTGATCAGGTCGCGGCGATCGCTGCGCCGGCACCGACGCAGGCCGGTCGCATCCTCTATGTGCTCGAGCCTCTGCGTTATAGCTGGCCTGGCCTGGCTCAGCCCGGTGAATTCGAGGCGCTCGATTATTTCGTCACAAATCTGGCGCGGCTCGGCGCGCGGCGTGACTGGTCGATTCGGCTGCGTCCGCACCCGTCCGACGAAGCCGGTAAATACGACGCCTGGCTGACACGCCAGAATGGCCTGGACGTCGCACTCGACGATGCGCCCAACCTCGCAGAGGCCATCAGCCGCGCTGAATGGGTGGTTGGCTGTGAAAGCACGGCGCTGGTGATTGCGCTGGCCGCCGGGCGCAGGACTCTGTCGACTCTGCCGCCGGAAGCGCCACCCTGTAGGCTACCGCAGGCCGGCCTGTGCCACATGCGCGAGCTCGTCGCGCTCTAGATTAGACCGGCGCGGTCGGCGTCAGCAGCCCATGCGTACCGGCTTCAGCGATAAAGCGGAACAGCAGGGGGTCGTTGTACCGGCGCGCCACCAGTTGCAACCCGAATGGCAGACCCTCGGGCGACGAAAACACCGGCGCGCTGACGGCCGCAAGCTGCGTCAGGGTCCACATGAGCGCCGAATCGGGCGCCTCTTCCTGATCGCGCGGCGGCGCCACGCCGGCCGTGCTGAGCGTGACGATCACGTCGGCATCGGCGAAGAAGGCGTCCATGTCGCGCGCCATCGCGACCTGCTCGTCGAGCGCTGCCTGGTATTCGGCCGGCGTCACGAGCTGGCCGGCCGTGATGAGGCGGTTCATCACAGGCGAAATCAGCTCGGCGCGCTTGAACTCTTCCTGGAAATAGTAGGCCAGCGCCTTGTTGTAGATCGTCTCGTGCACGATATGCGAACGCAGCATCGACGGCGGCAGCGCCGCCTCGCACAGCTCGAAGCGCGGGTTGCGGGCCAGGCGCGAGCACCAAGCGTCAAACGCCTTCGTCGCGTAGGCTGGCGCGTGACGCCAGACATGCGGGCGCACCACAGCGATCCGCCAGGGCCGGCCGACGGGCGCCGCCTGACGCGCCACGTCGCTGAGCGCCGCATCGCTGATTGGAAAGTTGCGACCATGCACGCGCAGCGCCTCGAATACCGGTTCGAGGTCGGCTGCGTGGTTGACGAAGAAACCGATGCTGTCTAGGCTATCGGTGGTTTTGAGGGTACCTGTGCGCGGTACCAGCCCGAACGAGGGCTTGCAGCCCCAGATACCGCAGAAGCTCGCGGGTCGGATGATCGAGCCGGCAGTCTGCGTGCCGAGAGCGACCGGTGCCATGCCAGTGGCGACCGCGACTGCCGAGCCGCTCGAGGAGGTGCCCGGCGTGCGGTCAGCCGCGTGCGGGTTGATGGTCTTGCCGAGCGAATGCACGGCGAACTCGGCCGTCACGGTCTTGCCGGGCACGATCGCGCCGAGGCGCTTGATGTCGTAAAGCACGCGCGCATCATTGCCAGKGGTGAACCCGCGCCAAAGTTCGCTACCCATCTGGGTCGGGAAGTCGGCCGTGTTGAAGATGTCCTTGACCGCGAACGGGATGCCTTCGAGCGCGCGCGGCGCCTCGCCCGCGTGCAGGCGCTCGGTCGCGGCACGGGCGGCCGTCAGGAACAACTCAGGGTCGAAGCATTCCCAGGCGTGGTAGCGCGGCTCCTGCGCGGTGTAGACCTCGATGTAATGGCGCGCGACGTCGAGCGGTGTCAGGCTGCCGTCGCGGTAACCCTGCAGGATCGCGGCGATGCTGGGCAAGCGGCCGCTCATGCGGCGGCCTCGTCGTCAGCCGCTGGCGCACCGGTATCGGCCTGCACGCGCGCTATCAGCTGCTGCGGATGCGGCACGAGTTTTTCTTCGTTCGGCGCCGGCTTCGGGTAAATAGGGATCACCACATTTTTCATTTCGGGCCGACGGTGGCCTTCCATCGTGGCATGGAACTCCCCTTCGGTCATACCGGTGATCTTCAGGTAATAGTCGAGGCCCTCGGGGCGCACGCCGTCGTTGTCCCGAATCAGCTGCCAGGCCTCGTCGCGGCTCAGCAGGCCGGCGCGCACGTCGACGCTCGAATGGAAGGTCGCCCGGCCGTAACCGCGCTTGAGGTAGTTCGTGTAGTCGTGCACGCCCGGCATGATGCATTC
>NZ_JBFUAT010000081.1:0-2897 GCF_056406135.1 Luteibacter sp. P1_D3
GCCCCACCTCACGGATGGCTTCGGGGCTGGGAGCGTCGTAAACGCAGAAGGTGCGCGTCCTGTCTGCGCTCACGTACGAGTGCACCCAGGTGACGCCTTCTTCGGCGTTGGTGTTGACGATCTTCCGGCAGAGGCGGTCGCCTTCCTCGTTGGTGGGAAGGTGCAATTTGCCAGGAAAGTCTCGTTCGACGATGTAGCGAGCCATAGCGATCTCCTTGATGGAATACAACTCAAGGTCGAGCTGCGACATCAGACTACGAATCGGCTGCCTCCCCAACATCGGGGATTTCCCCCAGATTGGGGCCGGGTGCCCCTCAATTTGCGGCGTGCTGACCGGGCTCTCAAGCTTTCTTGAGGAAACAGGTCTTCAGCACCAGCCCCTTGATCTTGTCCGAGTTGCCTTCGATGTGTTCGGCATCGCCTTCGACCAGCCGAATGTTGCGGATCATCGAACCCTGCTTGAGGGGAATGGATGAGCCTTTCACCTTCAGGTCCTTGATCACGACCACGCTGTCCCCGCTGACCAGGACATTCCCGTTGACATCGCGAACGACGATATCGCCGTCCTCGGCCTTCGTCGAACGCTGGGGCCATTCGTGCGAACAATCCGGGCAAACGTACATGTCGGCGTCCGGGTAGGTGTTTTCCATGCCGCAAACCGGACAGGCGGGAATATCGGATGCTTCCAAAGCGCTCTCTCTTCTCGGGTCGAACGGGACAGGCACGCGCGCTCACGTGCGTGTCTGCCCATTCTATCAGCCCCGTCCATGCCTTCTCATCGACGGGCCACCTGGATCGCCTCAGCTGCCCGACACCAGCTTGAGCCCGATGACGCCACCAAGGATCAGCGCGATGCAAAGCAACCGCATGGGCGCCGCCGAATCGCCGAGCAGCGCGATGCCCATGATGGCGGTGCCGGCCGCACCGATGCCCGTCCAGACGGCGTACCCCGTACCCACGGGAAGCGTACGCAACGAGATCGAAAGCAGCACGACGCTCGACAGACCCGTGACCACCGTAAGGACAGCGGGCAGCCACCGGGAAAAACCCATCGACGACTTCAGGAAGAACGCGAAGCCGATCTCCAGCACGCCAGCGAGGCTGAGCCATATCCAGGGCATGTCGGTTGCCTCACGCCTTGCCGACGGCGACAGGGGTCGAGCGGAAGGCAACGCCAAACCGGTTGAATGCATTCATCAGGCCGATGGCGTAAGTGAGATCGGCGAGCTCGGCGCCATTGAACTCACCGGCGACCGCTTCGTAGTCCGCGTCGGGGATGCCGGTCGTCGATACGTTGGTCACGGTTTCCGCCCATGCGAGCGCCCTCTTCTCACGCATGGTGAAAACATTGCCTGCGTCGTGCCAGACAGGAACCAGTACGAGCTTTTCCACGTCGAGTCCGGATTTGAGCAGGTCACGCGAATGCATGTCGATGCAGAACGCGCAGCCGTTGATCTGCGATACGCGCAGGTACACGAGATCGATGAGTGCCTTCGGCAGGCTCCCCTTGAGCACGGTGAGATACACGCCGCCGAATGCCTTGTAGCCGTCGGGCGATGCGTTGGAGTAGTCGATGCGCTGGTTCATGGCGGTACTTCACGTTGGGAGGATGACGTTATCGTCTACCCTCTTGGTCCATACAAGAAGATCCATGTACCGCATTACGTACTAGGCCATGATATCCAGCATGCGTTTTCCCAGGGCCTCTGCTTTGATCTGCGATTCGACGTTCGTGAAGTTAAGGAGCAACGCCGAGGTACCGTCACGGCGTGAGCTCCAGTCGGTCAACGCCTCTGCGTACAGGCCAGCGTCGAGCATGCGTGCCACCAGCCGGCGATCGGAACGCCGGGCCAGAAGTCGCAGGATAAGGTGCATGCCGCCAGGCTGGCTGTCCACGCTCACGTATTTGCCCAGCACGTTCACCAGCCCCGCCGCCGTCACGTCGCGACGCTCGCCGTAGAGCTTGCGCATCCGCTGGATATGCCTCGCAAAGTGTCCTTCATGGATGAAAGCAGAGACGACGGCTTGCATGAGCCACGAGCTGCCAGCGGCAACGATCTCGCTGACGTCATTGAAACGCTCAACCTGGTTTTCGGGCACGACGAGATAGGCGAGGCGAATGCTGGGGAACAACACCTTGCTGAAGGTTCCCGCGTAAAGCACACGCCCTTCCCTGTCGAGGCTCTTCAGGGCCGGCAAGGGCCGGCTGACATACCGGTATTCGCCGTCGTAGTCGTCCTCGATGATCCATGCCTGGTTTCGCGTCGCCCAGTCCAGCAGCGCCCAGCGTCTGGCCAGCGACAAGGACACGCATAGCGGGCTTTGATGCGCCGGCGTAACCACGGCAGCACGAGCGCGCGGAGCGAGCCGCAAGCCTTCGGCGACGACAATGCCCTCCTGGTCTACTGGGACGGGGACGGTCGCGATCCGCATGTGACCAAGCAATTCGCGGGTCGGTGGATAGCCTGGGTCCTCCGTCCAGACCTTGTCGCCGGCTTTCATCAGTGCTTGCGCGATGAGGGACAACGTGTGGCGGTAGCCGGAGGTGACAAAGACCTGCGACGGCGAACAGGCGATGCCACGCGACACCTGCAGGTACGCAGCGATCTGCGCGCGGAGTTCGGGCAGGCCCTGCACGGCAGGATGAACCATCTCGGACGGTTGCATYTCGCGGGCGCAGCGCGCGCCGAGTCGTGCCCACACCTTGCGTGGGAACGCATCGAGAGCGGGCAGACCCATCTGGAAGGGCCGTATCGAATCCGGACGAAAGCTGCTTGCGACGCGCTTGGGCGGGACTGGCGCGGCGGTTCGCACCGGTGCCATCGGCATGAGATCGGGCGTAACGATCGTTCCGGCCTGGCCGCGGGACTGGATGTAACCTTCGGCCATCAGCAGGG
>NZ_JBFUAT010000082.1:0-2755 GCF_056406135.1 Luteibacter sp. P1_D3
CTTTGTGGCCGATCCGTTCCACGGTGGACGGATGTACCGCACGGGTGATCTGGGCCGGTGGCGTGAGGACGGCACGATCGAGTATTTGGGTCGTAACGACTTCCAGGTCAAGGTACGTGGTTTCCGCATCGAGCTGGGAGAGATCGAGGCACGGCTGGCAGAGCAGGTCGGCGTACGCGAGGCGGTGGTGATTGCCCGCGAAGATCAGCCGGGCGATCGTCGACTGGTGGCCTATGTGGTGGCCGAGGCRGGCGCCACGCTGTCGGTGGAGCGTCTTCGCGAGGCCCTGTCGGGAACGCTGGCGGAGTACATGGTCCCGAGTGCGATCGTGACGCTGGCCTCGCTGCCRCTGACACCCAACGGCAAGCTGGATCGCAAGGCGCTGCCGGCACCGGAGGCGGAGTCCTACGCGGTGCAAGCGTACGAAGCACCGGAAGGTGCGGTGGAGGAGGCGATCGCGRCGGTGTGGTCGGGCCTGCTGGGTCATGCCCGGGTGGGCCGCCACGACAACTTCTTCGCCTTGGGCGGCCACTCGTTGTTGGCAATCAAACTACTTGATGAATTGCGAAAAAAAGACATCGTAGTTGATGTCAGGACGATATTCCTGACACCTACAGTTGCAGGGCTGGCTTCCTCTGTACGAGTCATTCGCGAAGATCTGAACATACCCAAGAATCGGATTCCGAAGAAATTGTCTTCGGGGCCAAGAACGACGACGAAGATCGATCTATGACAATTGAAGAATTGCTGGCTGCCCTTTCCGAAAAGTCCGTTTATCTGAAGAAGCAAGGTGAAAACCTTAGTGTTTCGGCCGACGACGAGGTCCTAGATGGGGCCTTTGTTGAACGTATCCGACAGCACAAATCGGACCTTCTCGCGATGATCACTAGCGACGACGCTTGGTGGACGCCAGAAGTTCGTCTTGATCCTTCGATGTTGCCTCTAGTCAACCTTTCCCAAGAAGAGATTGACCGGATTGCCTCAGTGACTCCTGGTGGGGCGTCGAACATTCAGGATATCTATCCGCTGGCCCCGTTGCAGGAGGGCATCCTATTTCACCACTTGATGTCCACCGACGCGGATCCTTACGTACTTGTAACAATGACTTCCTTCGAGACTAGGGAATTATTGGATCGTTACATCAGCGCATTTAGCGCAGTCGTAGCAAGGCACGACATCCTACGAACCGCGATTGTCTGGGAAAATGTGAGCGAGCCGGTTCAGGTTGTCTTGCGCGATGTTGCTCTTCCCATCGAGGAATTTGGTGAATTGCAGGGTGGCGGGGATCAGACGGCAGCCGAAGTTCTCTACCAGCGGGTTGATCCGCGCCGCTATCGTATTGATGTTCGTCGCGCGCCGATGATACGGGCGTTCGTCGCATTCGACGTGGATTCAACGAAGTGGCTCTTGTTGCTTCTAGAACATCATCTCATCAGCGATCACACATCTCTCGAAATCTTGAACGAGGAAATCGAAGCCTATCTTCTTGGTCGCGAAGATGACTTATCTGACCCGGTACCGTTTCGCAATTTCATCGCCCAGACGAAGTTAGGATCCGATAAGCAAGCACAAGAAACCTTCTTCCGCAACATGCTTGGTGATATCGATGAGGTGACCGCTCCCTTTGGCATGTCAAACGTGTTTCATGATGGCACGGGCGTCGAAGATGGTTTTGTGGATATTGGGAAGGATCTGTCTTCGCGTATACGGGTGCAGGCGAAGAAGTTTGGCGTAAGCACAGCTAGCTTTTTTCATCTCGCATGGGCGCAGGTATTGGCGCGAACTTCGGGAAAGGATGATGTTGTTTTCGGCACGTTGCTGTTCGGCCGCCTTCAGGGGGGCGGAGCGACGGATAGAGCAATGGGCCTCTTCATCAACACTCTACCCATCCGTATACAGCTGCAAGGTATTGATGCTGCAGAGGCATTAGCTACCATGCATGGTGTTCTTGTAGGTATTCTTGCGCATGAGAATGCATCGCTTGCGCTTGCCCAGAGATGTAGTTCCATTCCAGCGCCCCAACCATTGTTTGCGTCACTGTTCAATTTTCGCCATTCACAGGGTCTCGGCTCTGGGTCGATGTTTGGCGGCGGTAGCGCATGGAAAGGCATTGAAGGTATCAGAGTAGAGGAGCGGTCGAACTATCTTTTGGACGTGTCGGTTGATGACCTTGGAGAAACATTCGGCCTGACAGTTCAAGTCGCTCCTGTTATAGGGGCTACGCGTATTTTGAGCCTTCTCGCCACAGCGAGTGTCAGTTTGCTGGAGGCGCTGGAAGCGGAGTCGGCGCGTCCGGTGCTCGCGCTGGAGGTGCTGAGTGCGCAGGAGCGTCATCGTGTAGTGACGGAGTGGAACGCGACGACGGTGGCGTACCCGTCCTCGTGCGTGCATGAGTTGTTCGAGGCACAGGTAGCGCGGACACCAGCGGCGACGGCGGTGGTGCATGGGGCGCTGTCGCTGAGTTATGCGGCGCTGAACGCGCAGGCCAATCGCCTGGCTCGCCATCTGCGCAGGCTGGGCGTGGGTCCGGACGCGCGGGTAGCGCTGTGCGTGGAGCGTGGGCTGCCGATGATGGTGGGCCTGTTGGCGGTGTTGAAGGCCGGTGGTGCRTACGTGCCGCTGGATCCGTCGTACCCGGCCGAGCGACTGCGTTACATGCTGGAGGATGCGGCACCGGTAGCGGTGTTGACCCAGCCTGGGCTGGGCGAGGCATGGACATCGCTCTCGGCACAGCTTGCCGTGCCGGTGCTGGACC
>NZ_JBFUAT010000083.1:0-2566 GCF_056406135.1 Luteibacter sp. P1_D3
GTCTGATGGCGCACGCGCGCGGCCTGACCGCGATCGCCGCGCCCTGTGTCAACTCGTACAAGCGGCTGGTCTCACGCGGGTCGCGTTCCGGCGCGACTTGGGCGCCGGTCAACATCGCCTGGGGCGACAACAACCGCACCGCTTTCGTACGGGTGCCGGGCGGCCGGCTCGAACTGCGCGTACCGGACGCTTCGGCCAATCCCTACCTGCTGACGGCGGCGATCGTGCACGCCGGCCTCGATGGCATCCGCCGCAAGCTCGACCCGGGCCAAGCCTGCAACGAAAACCTCTACGCGTTGAACCTTGACGAACTCTCCGCGCGCGGCATCGCGCGGCTGCCGGCCTCGCTACCCGACGCGCTTGATGCTCTCGAAGCCGACACCGCCCTGTGCGCCGCTCTCGGCCAGCGGTTCGTCGACGAATTCGCGAGGCTCAAGCGCCTCGAATGCGACGAACTGCTGCTCAATGTATCGCCGGCCGAGTTCCGGCGTTACGTCGATTTTTTCTGAAGATGCCCGACCGGCCGATCTCATGAGCGATGTCGCTGTTTCCGCCACCGGCTGCGACGTGCTTTTCGTGGTCTACGGCAGCGGCCATATCGGCAAGGTGGCTCCAGTCATGAAGCACCTGCAGTCACTGGGCGCCCGTTGCGAATTACTGGCGCTGACCTTGGGCTACCAGCAAGCTCGGCGGCTTGGTGTTGAGCCGCGCGGCTACGCGGATTTCCTGCACCTGGTCGACCGCGAAGCGGTGCTCGCGCGCGGCCGCCAATTGCTCGATGGCAACAGCCACCCCGACGTCGACCCGTTCGAAAGTCAGTGTTATCTGGGGATCAACTACGAGGAGTGGGTGCAGACCCATGGTGAGGCCGAGGCCGCACGCCGATACGCCAGCACGGGCCGCCGCGGTTTTCTGCCGGTGCGCTTCATCGGCAGCGTGATTGACGAACTGCGCCCTGCGGTGGTCGTGAGCACCGGGTCGCCGCGCTCCGAACAGGCCGCGATCGAGGCCGCCGTTCAGCGCGGCGTGCCCAGCCTGACGATGGTCGACTTGTTCGGCCTGCCGCACGACGCCTACTTGCGCACCGAGGTGTTCGCGGACCGCATCACGGTGTTGTCGGATTTTGTGCGGCGCAACTTGCTGGCCGCGGGGATCGCCGATTCGCGCATTGCGGTGACTGGCTGTCCCGCCTACGAAGGCCTGTTCGATCCGGCGCATGCGCTGGCCGGCGAGGTGCTTCGCCGCACTCTTGGCTGGCAGGGCCTCAAGGCGGTCATGTGGGCCGGCAATTTCGAGGAACCCGGCCCCGGTGTGAGCGCGGAGAACCTCGGTACAGGCTTGGCGCTCGACGTCGAACGCCGGCTGCGCACATGGGTCGAGGCGCGTCCCGACGTCGCGTTGTTGATCCGCTATCATCCGAGCCAATACCATCTGTTTCCGGACCTGGGCGCGCATCCCCGGATCTACCGGAGCGTGCCGACAGAGGACGCACTGGCGCCGCAGTTGCACCTGGCCGACACGCTGGTGGTGCAGACCAGCACGGTCGGTTTCGAGGCAGCACTGATCGGCCGGCGCGTGCTGAGCCTGTCCTGGTCGCCGATGGTCATTAACCTTGATTTTGACTATGGTCGGCTCGGTTTGGGAGAATCCGTGGCATGCGCCGCGGATCTGCTGCCGACTCTCGAACGCGAGCCGTTTCGTCCGATCGACCGTTCTGTGTTTCCGCCGCCGGGGCTTGCGACGCCGCGCGTAGCGGCGGAGATCCTGGCACTGGCCAGTGCGCGTGACCGGCAGTTTCCGCTTMCGACTTGATATCCCTATTTTCAGCGAGCGCTCCATGACCCCACCGTTTGCCGATAAACCTTTCCCTCATCTCCAGTACTGCGTACGCTGCTGCGTGCCGCAGACGCAGGAGGGCGTAGTGTTCGACGAGCTTGGCGTCTGCCAGGCCTGCCAGTCGGCGGAGCAGAAGATCCACATCGACTGGGCCGCGCGTGAGCGCGACCTGCGCGCGACCCTGGAGGCCGCGAAGGCCTCGGCCGGCAATAATTACGACTGCATCATCCCGATCAGCGGTGGAAAAGACAGCACCTTTCAGCTGCATGTGCTGACCAAGATCTACGGCATGAAACCGCTGGCCGTGACCTTCAGCCACAACTGGTACAGCGAGACTGGCTGGTACAACCTGCAAAACTCGCTCGAGCAGTTCAACGTTGACCACATCATGTTCACGCCGAACCGAAGCGTCGTGAACCGCATCGCGAAACATTCGCTGGCCGGCATCGGTGATTCCTGCTGGCACTGCCATGCCGGCGTCGGCGCATTCCCGCTCCAGGCGGCGGTTCGCTTCAACATTCCGCTGCTGGTCTGGGGCGAGTCGATCGCCGAGAGCTCGGGCCGTGCCTCCTACAAGAATCCGGTGCGCAAGTTCGACAGGGAGTACTTCACCAAGGTCTCGGCCAAGCTGCGGCCCGACCAGATGGTGCGCGACGACCTCAGCGAACGCGATCTCTACCCGTTCAACGTGCCATCGGCTGAGGAGTGCGAGCGCGTCGGCGTCTACGGC
>NZ_JBFUAT010000084.1:0-2464 GCF_056406135.1 Luteibacter sp. P1_D3
GGTCCAGCACCGGCACGGCAAGCTGTGCCGAGAGCGATGTCCATGCCTCGCCCAGCCCAGGCTGGGTCAACACCGCTACCGGTGCCGCATCCTCCAGCATGTAACGCAKTCGCTCGGCCGGGTACGACGGATCCAGCGGCACGTATGCACCACCGGCCTTCAACACCGCCAACAGGCCCACCATCATCGGCAGCCCACGCTCCACGCACAGCGCCACCCGCGCGTCCGGACCCACGCCCAGCTTGCGCAGATGGCGAGCCAGGCGATTGGCCTGCGCGTTCAGCGCCGCATAACTCAGCGACAGCACCCCATGCACCACCGCCGTCGCCGCYGGTGTCCGCGCTACCTGTGCCTCGAACAACTCATGCACGCACGAGGACGGGTACGCCACCGTCGTCGCGTTCCAYTCCGTCACTACACGATGACGCTCCTGCGCACTCAGCACCTCCAGCGCGAGCACCGGACGCGCCGACTCCGTCTCCAGCGCCTCTACCAGACTTTCCAGCGCCCTCGACATCAGTCCACCGACATGCGCCGGGTCGATCGGACGCTGGCCCTGCACATGCAGCGATAGCATGCCACCGACATCGTCCACCGACAGGATCAGCGGATAGTTCGTGCGCTCCTCGCYACYCAGTCCTTCGATGCCRTCCCACGCCGYCACCGACTCAGCCGTYGGTACGCTCTCGTCTTCACTATGRCGGTAGTTAAGGAGCGCCGAGAACAACGGTGCCGGCGCCTCGATCGCACTGCAACGCTGCGCCAGGGCCAGCGATGCGTGCTCGTGATGCAGCAACTCCACCAGACCTGCGTGCGTCTCCTGCAGCGCCGCCCTCGCCGTCCGCCCCGACAACCGGACCCGCAACGGCAACGTGTTGATGAACAAGCCGACTGCCCGACCTGCCTCACCACCGTGCATCCGGCCGAACAGCAATGTGCCAAACACCACATCGTCCCGCCCCGACGTGCGCGCTAGAACYTGWGCYCMSGCMAGRTGGAACAGGCTTGCCGTACTCACCCCGTGACGACGCGACTGCGTACGCAAGCGTGCACACAACGCACTGGCCAACGGCAGATAGGCTTCTTCCACTTCCGTGCCGTCGCCACGCACGTCAGCCATCCCGAACGGCGCCGTCGTCTCCGCCACGTCGCCCAGCATCTCCCGGAAGAACCGCTCGTGCTCCGCGCGACTCACCCCCAGTCGCGCCTGCGCGACAAAGGTCCGGAACGGCACCGGTTCCGGCAACTCGCTCTCGCGGCCAACAAGATGTGCTTCGATTTCCTCGCCCAGTACCTCCAGCGTCGCGTGGTCGCTGGTAAGGTGATGGCGAAGAAGTAGCAACAGCCAGCGGTCCTGTGATGGGTCATGTGCCACGTAGCCGTGCATCATCGGTGCGCGATCGATCGCCATCCGGTAGTGCCGCGGATCCACCAGACGCTCCAGTTGCGCCGCGGCATCACCGCCGGCCGGATCCAACCTCACCTCCGTCACCGGCACCGACGCCTCGCGCCACACGACCTGCACCGGCTCGTCCAACCCTTCCCACGCCACCGCCGTGCGCAGAATGTCGTGCCGCCCGATCACCGCCTGCAATGCGACAAGGTACCGGTCCAACCGCTCACGYCGATCAAAGGCGGTCGTCCCGAACAGCACGTAAGGATCGGCATCCCGGGTCAACAGATGATGGAACAGGATGCCTTCCTGCAGCGGCGCCAACGGGTAGATGTCCTGGATGTTCGCCATCCCACCCGGCACCGTCGCCGCAATAAGATCCACCTCCACCAGCCTCAGGGACGAAAGTAAGTACGGCTCCTCTCCTGTTTGGGGAGAATGCCGACCTTGGAGAAATTCGACAAGAACTCTTTTATTGGAACGAATGCCCTCCAACAAGTTTGGTGTCAACAAAGTTCGATCACCTCGAATGACCAAGTCTCCCTTGTCAACACCAATCACCAGCTTTCTTCCATAGATATCACGCAGGACATCGATAATCTTCATATCCGCACTTCTTCGAAAGCTACCGCCGCTGAAGCCAAGCCAGCGACCGATGGATTAGAGAGAAATTCGCTCACCGTCAAACCTAGATTTTCTTTATTTAATCGTGCAATTGCTCGTATGAGGAGCAACGAGTGGCCGCCCAGGGCGAAGAAGTTGTCGTGGCGGCCCACCCGGGCATGACCCAGCAGGCCCGACCACACCGCCGCGATCGCCTCTTCCACCGCACCTTCCGGTGCTTCGTACGCTTGCACCGCGTAGGACTCCGCCTCCGGTGCCGGCAGCGCCTTGCGATCCAGCTTGCCGTTGGGTGTCAGTGGCAGCGAGGCCAGCGTCACGATCGCACTCGGGACCATGTACTCCGCCAGCGTTCCCGACAGGGCCTCGCGAAGACGCTCCACCGACAGCGTGGCGCCTGCCTCGGCCACCACATAGGCCACCAGTCGACGATCGCCCGGCTGATCTTCG
>NZ_JBFUAT010000085.1:0-2381 GCF_056406135.1 Luteibacter sp. P1_D3
CGCCGCTACCGTGTAGGAGCCGATTCATCGGCGATTGGGTGCTCGCGGCAACCTTCCCCGCTGCCGCGGGATCGCCGATGAATCGGCTCCTACAAGAGCTGGAGCGTTTGCGTCAGTGCAGGTCCTTCTTGCAGGCCTGTGTGGAAACACCCAGCACGGCAGGCAGGACGCGCGGGGTGACGACGATGCGATCGAGGTCGGGCGCGTTGCCGCTGGGATTGCTGAACTGGATAGTGTTCTGGCCTGCATGAAGCGGCACTTCGAGCACCTTTGCCACGGGGTCGTCGAAGCTGCTGCCGTCGAGATTCAGTTCCTTCGCGGCTGCTCCATTGATCGAGAGGAAGAACGAGCGTGGGCCCTGGGTCTGGTAGTCGATTTCGAGCTGGTAGACACCCGCGTACGGAACGGTGACATTGCTAAACGTCACGTTGTTAGCACTACCGCCGCCGATGTTGCCGGCCTTGGCCAGGCCCGAGGCGTAGTTGCTGAAGCCCGCAGTGACCGAGCCACCCAGGGTTGCCGCCTCTGCCTCATACGTGGTGCCGCTGGGCAACGAGGCATCACCGCGGCCGCTGATCACGATGCGATCCAGATCGGGCGGGTAGCTCACGGCGTTGCCGAAACGGATACGGTTCAACCCCTTCTGGAGACACACCGGAACGGTGCTGCTCGAAGGCAACTGGAAGCTGCTTCCGCCGGAGTTGAGTGTCCGGAACGGGCCGTCGTTGACCTGATACAGGTACGAGCGCAGGCCGAGGGTGAGCGAATCGATCTGCATGAGGTAGGTGCCGCTTTGCGGCGCGTAGACCCCTTCGATGCTGACCGTATTGTTGGCACCGAGTCCCAGCCCACCGACCTTGTTGCCATTCGAGCAACCCGGGCAGGCATACGATGCGGCGTTACCACTCAGAACGCCTTGCTCCGCCTCGTAACTGGTCGTCGGCGTCGGCGCAACGTGACCTGGCAAGGACTCAACCAGCATCAGCTGCGTCCCGTGCGGTGCCAAGACAACCTCGTGTTCACCCACCGAGGGACCGAGCTCCTGATGATTCCACAAGTCGCGCATGCGACGCGTGCCGGTCAGGCCGACGAGGTTCCACGGAAGCCGGGCGACGGTGGTCGTCGCATTCATATTGGTCAGCGCGATGTAGTAGCGACCGTTACCCAGATCGCTTACCCAAACGTTGAGATCGCCACCAAGCACCTGCCTGGCGGGTTTACCGGATTGATCCACGGCGAGTACTTCATCATTGGTTGCCAGACGCTTGCCGGTATCGTCCAGTTTCGTCAGATCACCGCCCAGGTACAGCGGGGCATTCGCCATCGCCCAGATCGTCATGGCCGAACGCTTCTCGTCGAGGGTCAGGCCGTCGAGATCACCGTCGCCGATATCCAGCGTGTCCAGATCGTTCCAGCCGGTCTTCGGTCCCGACGTTTCCTGCCAGGCGGGAAGATCGCGAAAGCGCTTCTCGATGCGCGGCCAGTTGGTGAGCGTGGCGCACCGGCCTTCACACTCGACGTCGTCGTCGATGCGACGCCCGTTTGCATAGGTCGTCCAGACGTCCTGGTAATCCTTATCGACCTGCCATGACACCGTCAGCCAGATGGGACGACCCGTCTTCGCGATGGCCTTGGACCAGGCGGCTACGTCGTCACGGTTGTCGATGCTGAGGTCGTCGCTGTACGAACCGGGCGTCACACCATCGAGCTTGATGAAGTCCACGCCCCAGGAAGCAAACAACGCGACCACGGAATCCATGTATTCCTGCGCACCGGGCTTTGAGAAGTCGATCTTGTAATGGTACGGCGAGGTCCCCGGTGCACCGAAGGCGTTACCGGCGCGATACGGCACCGCGAGGATATCGGTGATGTGATACGGCGTGCCCAGAATGGGCGAATTGGCCTGCACCGCCGGTTGCTCCACACCAGGAATCCAGTAGATACCCGCCTTCTGACCGTTGGCGTGGATATGGTCGATCATCGCCTTGATGTCGGGAAACGTCGTGGGATCGGGCGTTGGACGGCCGTTGGCATCGAATCCGCCTTGCCAGCCGGAATCGAGATTGATGTACGTATACCCGTGCGCTTGCAGTCCCGATGTCTTCAGCGCATCCGACTGCTTGATCATGTTGGCCTGGGTAAGGAAGGCCGAATCCAGCGTCTGCTGGCTGAAGCTACTCCAGCCTAGATAAGGCTTCTGACCCACGCCATTCACCTGGGCCGATGCGCTGGCCGCCAGTGACAGCAACCCGCAGGCAACGGCCGCGTGGATCAGGGAAGGCATGAATCGTCGAAGACGCGAGCGTGGCGGTGTGACAACGCGAGGTGCTGGCGAAGCCGTGTGAAAACGCATGGTGCGACTCTCCCTTGCAGACGAAGGA
>NZ_JBFUAT010000086.1:0-2306 GCF_056406135.1 Luteibacter sp. P1_D3
GGTCACATGCCAGCCATCGTTCTTGCGGACAAAATCGAGAGCGGTCTGGGATGGCTTTTCTCCTGCATCAAACTGGTCGATGTGGACGTGTCCAGGGGACACCTTCACATGAGCGGGATAAAACTGGTCATCGTGGAACTGACTGCACTTCGAGCAAGCAATGAGTTTGTCGTTGGAGAAGTCAGGCACGAACTTTCCGTCTTTCTTGCCGAACATGATGAGGGTGCGGTAACGAACACTGTCCTTGTCGGGGGCGGTCTCGAATACGGCCACTGCGTCTGCGTTCGCCTGATCACCAGTGGACGCGAACGAAACCAGGGTAGTCCCCGCGGGCGCGATTGCTGTCACTTCGGGTGGGGCAGAGGGTGCAGGAGCTGCTGAGCGCGCCTGCGGCGATGCAAAAGCAGGGGACGCGGCCATTATCAAGCCAATGAGCGCTAGTCGGGAAGTCCTTGTCATCAGCAATTCCGGCTAAGAAAGTGCAGAGCATAACTTAGGTCGGAACGGGATACCGATGGTTGCTTCGCGTGGGGTTGGTGCGGCGAGCCGTGCTTCACAGTTCAGGTCACTTAGATAACCGTGGCGCCTGCGAAAGGGAGGCGAGTCCAAACCAAGTTTCCTGCCAAGAGCGAAGGTCAAGAACAGTAGCCCCGCGAGTAATATTGGACCGCCCAGCGTTTCGTAGACACTCAGGCGCCGGTTTTCGCGTGACGCAGCTCGAACTCTACCGGTGATAAATCGGTGGTGAAAGCATGTCGGCGTACTGGGTTGAAAAACCTCTCGATGCAATCGAAGACATCGGAGGATGCGGTGGCGCGATCGGGGTAGATCCGGCGCTTGACTCGTTCCTTTTCAGCAGGCTGAAGAAGCTCTCCGCGACGGCGTTGTCGTGACAGTTGCCGCGTCGACTCATGCTTGCCGCCTTGCCGTGCGCCTTCAGGAACGATGGCCAGTCCAGCCCAACCAGACGGCTGTCGTCATGCGAGCGTGGGCTATGTGGTGCGCGTCGCCAGGCGTACTTGAACTCATCCGTAAGAGCTTGCGACTTCTACGTAACGCCCATGTAACCGTTGTGTAAACGTTTTCGTGGTGATAGAAATTGGGCGACAGGCCGCTCAGGGGGCCATTCTCATCATTCGCGTCCCCAGTCCTCGGGAGGTCCCCGTGTGCCTGGCGACGTCTCACAAGAGTGCGTTTATGTCGACCCAGCTGCCCCTACGGCGCCTTCCGCTCCGCAGCCTTTGCGCTGCCCTCGCGATGGTCATCGCGCCGGCTGCCTTCGCGCAGTCGACCACCGGCAGCCTGTTCGGCGAGGTACCAGTCGCGCAGGGAACGACCGTGCGCGTTGAGAACCAAAGTGGTGTCAGCCGCGAGCTGCCGGTGGACGCCACTGGTCACTATCGCTCCCCGGCGCTTCCCATTGGCGAATACACAGTGACTCTGTTGCAACAGGGCGCGGTGGTCGACAAGCGGGATCACGTCGCAGTGCGTGTTGGCAACGCGAGCGAAGTGTCGTTCTCCACGGCAACGCCCCAGGCAACGAAGCTTGATGGGGTGCAGGTGTCCGCGAACGCAACGCCGCCTATCGATGTTGCCAGCGTGGACTCGCGTACGGTCATTGACGCGCAGCAGCTGGCAAGACTGCCCTTAGGGCGTACCGCCGAGCAGATAGCTCAGCTTGCCCCCGGCGTCGTACCGAACAATGGTGGCTTCACCAGCGATACCGGCAAGTCTTTGGTGAGCTTCGGCGGTTCGTCTGCCAATGCCAACGCGTATTACATCAACGGCTTCAACACCACGGACCCTTTGCAGGCACTGGGTGGTATCACCCTTCCTTATGGTGCCATTGACCAGGAAGAGGTCTACACCGGAGGTTATAGTGCCCAGTACGGCCGATCAGACGGCGGTGTGATCAACGCGGTGGGCAAGCGCGGGACCAACACCTGGCACTACGGCGTRCAATTCCTGTGGGAGCCGCAGTTCGCCCGTGCGAAGGGAGCTAATGATTACTACGCAAGCGGTGTACCCGAGTCAGCCAAGGCCGGCAACCTGTATGCGTATAACCGGGACAATCGCGATACGGGAACCACGGCGTCGGTGTATGCCGGCGGCCCGCTGATCAAAGACAAGCTGTATATTTTCGCGGCAGCTGAGGTGGAACGTCACGACACCCAGACGATTGCTAACGAAGAGGCCAGTAACTCGTTCGAAAGGTCGCGGAGCACCATGCCGCGTTGGTACACCAAGCTCGACTGGAATATCACTGCAAGCAATATTCTCGAGCTCACCGGCGCATCGGATAAAAC
>NZ_JBFUAT010000087.1:0-2124 GCF_056406135.1 Luteibacter sp. P1_D3
AACGCTGGCGGAGTACATGGTCCCGAGTGCGATCGTGACGCTGGCCTCGCTGCCACTGACACCCAACGGCAAGCTGGATCGCAAGGCGCTGCCGGCACCGGAGGCGGAGTCCTACGCGGTGCAAGCGTACGAAGCACCGGAAGGTGCGGTGGAGGAGGCGATCGCGRCGGTGTGGTCAAGCCTGCTGGGTCATGCCCGGGTGGGCCGCCACGACAACTTCTTCGCCTTGGGCGGCCACTCGTTGTTGGCGATTATGATGATCGCGCAGCTTCAGTCTCGAGGAGTATCGACGGATGTGCGTACGCTCTTCGCTAGTCCGACGGTTGCTGGTTTAGCTGCAGCGAATGTCAATCATGGGCCGGCGAAGGCCGCGCTGTCGTGGACGGTGCCGGCGAACGCTATCCCGCAAGATTGCACGGCGATCGAGCCGTCGATGCTGCCTCTGGTCAAGCTGGAACAGTCGCAGATCGATGGTATTGCGGCGACGGTGCCGGGTGGGATGGCGAACATCCAGGACATCTACCCGTTGGCGCCGCTGCAGGAAGGCATCCTGTTCCATCATCTGTTGACCCGGGATGCCGATCCTTACTTGTTGGTCTCTGTTACTAGGTTTGACAGTCGTGAACTGCTGGATCGTTATATCGATGCGGTGCGGACTGTCATAACGCGCCATGACGTGCTTCGTACTTCCATACTTTGGCAGGGCCTCCCCGAGCCCGTTCAAGTAGTCTGGCGAGACGTATTTCTTTCCATCGAGGAAATCGTTCTCGATCAGACAGATGCCGACGCATTAGACGCCGCAGATAATCTCTATCGACGAATCGATCCACGACACTATCGTATGGATCTTCGAGTTGCCCCAATGATGCGGGGATATATTGCGTATGACGGAGCCAACGATCGATGGCTTCTCATGATGCTCGACCACCATATCGTGAGTGACCACGCCGCTCAGGAGATCCTAGGGCGTGAGGTCCGTGCTCACCTTTCAAATCAAGCGAACCTGCTTCCGGCGCCGGTTCCGTTCCGGGACTACATTGCGCAGCTGCACGAAAGTACAGCGCATGCCGAGCATGAAGTGTTTTTTAGGGAGATGCTTGGCGACTTGAGCGACACGACAGCTCCTTTTGAGGTTACGCATGTACGCGGTGACGGCACCGGTGTTGAAGAGGCAATCGGTGAAGTGGGCGCTTTGGATGCTCAGCGCCTTCGTGCATCGGCTCGAAAGTTTGGCTTCAGTCCGGCGAGCCTCTTTCACCTGATATTGGCTTTAGTTGTCGGTCGCACAACAGGTCGAAGCGATGTCGTGATAGGTACGGTACTGCTTGGCCGCATGCGAGGTGGGGAGGTGCAGGCCAAGGCGATGGGCTTATTCCTGAACACGCTTCCACTTCGGCTTAGGCTTTCGGGGATCGGCGTTCTGGAAGCGCTGCGAAAAACTCAAGAAATCCTCTCCCTCTTGATGACGCATGAGGATGCATCACTTGCTATGGTTCAACGCTGCAGTGCCATTCCCGCACCTATGCCTCTTTTTTCGGCGCTGTTGAATTTTCGTCATGATGAAGATGAAGATGAGCTAAGTAGTTTCGAAGGAATAGAGGATCTGGGTGGCGAGGAGCGCACGAATTATCCGCTGACGCTGACGGTGGATGACACAGGGGCTGATTTTAGGCTGAAAGTACAAGCCCAGACCCCAATGGTCGCCGGATATATCCTTGGTCTCGTAGGGCGTGCGACACAACAGCTAATCGAGGCGCTGGAGACGGAGTCGGCGCGTCCGGTGCTTGCACTGGAGATACTGCCGGCGCAGGAGCGTCATCGTGTAGTGACGGAGTGGAACGCGACGACGGTGGCGTACCCGTCCTCGTGCGTGCATGAGTTGTTCGAGGCACAGGTAGCGCGGACACCAGCGGCGACGGCGGTGGTGCATGGGGCGYTGTCGCTGAGTTATGCGGCGCTGAACGCGCAGGCCAATCGCCTGGCTCGCCATCTGCGCAAGCTGGGCGTGGGTCCGGACGCGCGGGTGGCGCTGTGCGTGGAGCGTGGGCTGCCGATGATGGTGGGCCTGTTGGCGGTGTTGAAGGCCGGTGGTGCGTACGTGCCGCTGGATCCGTCGTACCCGGC
>NZ_JBFUAT010000088.1:0-1898 GCF_056406135.1 Luteibacter sp. P1_D3
CCGAGGTCACGGTCAGGTCCAGCACCGGCACGGCAAGCTGTGCCGAGAGCGATGTCCATGCCTCGCCCAGCCCAGGCTGGGTCAACACCGCTACCGGTGCCGCATCCTCCAGCATGTAACGCAGTCGCTCGGCCGGGTACGACGGATCCAGCGGCACGTACGCACCACCGGCCTTCAACACCGCCAACAGGCCCACCATCATCGGCAGCCCACGCTCCACGCACAGCGCCACCCGCGCGTCCGGACCCACGCCCAGCTTGCGCAGATGGCGAGCCAGGCGATTGGCCTGCGCGTTCAGCGCCGCATAACTCAGCGACAACGCCCCATGCACCACCGCCGTCGCCGYCGGTGTCCGCGCTACCTGTGCCTCGAACAACTCATGCACGCACGAGGACGGGTACGCCACCGTCGTCGCGTTCCATTCTGTCACCACACGATGACGCTCTTCAGCTGGAAGCACATCGAGACACCGATCCACTAAGGACGGCTGCTCTAAAGATTCGACCAATTGTTCGACAGCCGTTTCGAGAAAGCGACACAAACGCCTTGCGCCCACCCATTCCGGAGCATGAGCGGAAAGCCGGAAACAACCGTTGGTTTCGTCCACTGACATTTCGATGGGATAGTTCGAAATAGCATCACCATGGGTTACTAGCAAACCCAACCATTCACCCACCTGATGGCTCTTGGGACGAAGTACCTCCAGATCCGGACGGAAATTTAGCATTGATGAGAAAAGAGGCAATGCGGGATCGATCGCACTACAACGCTGTGCCACGACTAAAGGAGCCCCCTCATGCTCCACCAGAAGGGCTATTGCTTCGTGCGCATCCCTAGCAAGCTGTGCCACATCGGAACCGCTCGTTCTAATGCGAATAGGCAGGGTATTCGCGAATAGCCCGACACTTCGATCGAAATCAACACCCCCACTAATACGACCTGAGAGGACAGTCCCAAAGACTGCATCTTCACGCCCGGATGTTCGAGAGACAACACATGCCCATGCCAGGTGGAAAAGACTCGCAACACTTACGTGATTTTCACGCGCCTGCGCCCGCAAACGGCTGCAGACACGCGGTTCCAGGGAAAGACTGAAGCTCTGTGACTCCGAGTTATTACTTCGTACGTCGAGAACTCCAAAAGGTGCTGTTGGCTCAATTACGTCTCCCAATGTTTTCCGAAAGAAATCCTCGTGCTTCTTTCGCGTCGCATCATCTCGAACCAGAGCGACGAAATCTCGGAATGGCTTTGGATCGCATAAGCTACTGACTTCGCCTCGCATGCACGCCTCCAGTTCAGCATCGAGCGTTGCAACGCTCGCATGATCAACCGCAAGGTGGTGCTTTAGAACCAATAGAACCCAGCGCCCTTCGAGCGAATCGTATGCCACGTAGCCGTGCATCATCGGTGCGCGATCGATCGCCATCCGGTAGTGCCGCGGATCCACCAGACGTTCCAGTTGCGCCGCCGCATCACCACCGGCCGGATCCAACGTCACCTCCGTCACCGGCACCGACGCCTCACGCCACACGACCTGCACCGGCTCGTCCAAACCTTCCCATGCCACCGCCGTGCGCAGAATGTCGTGCCGCTCGGTCACAGCCTGCAACGCAGCGATATACCGGTCAACATGGTCCCGTAGTTTAAAGGCGACCACGTCGAACAGGATGTAAGGATCAGTGTCCTGGGCGAGCAGATGATGGAACAGGATGCCTTCCTGCAGCGGCGCCAACGGATAGATATCCCGGATGTTCGCCATCCCACCAGAAGTCACTGAGGCAATCCGGTCAATCTGTTCTTGGGAGAGATCGACTAGAGGCAGCATCGACGGCTCGATCGCCGTGCAATCTTGCGGGATAGCGTTCGCCGGCACCGTCCACGACGGCGCAGCCTTCGCT
>NZ_JBFUAT010000089.1:0-1819 GCF_056406135.1 Luteibacter sp. P1_D3
CAGGACGGCCGACCGTTTTCGCGAGACAGGATGTCGAGTCGGAAACCGCCGGTGGGGCGCCGACCCGGCCCGTAGGGCAATCAGTAAACGGCCGCGATTCGCGGCCCTTCCCTAGCGGGTCGCCGGAGCGTGGCCCCGAGGGCGATACCCGCCGGCTCGTGCGACTCACCCGCGAGCGGCGAGCGCAACGCGAGGCCGAAGGAGAGCCCGCGCGCCGCACACAAAAAAACGAAAGGCCGCGATCACTCGCGGCCTTCCCAACTTGCATCAAGCGAAACGCCGATTCAGTCGGCAGGCGCAACACTCACGCGGACGCGGAGACGCTCGCCCGGGTCGTAGTTCAAACGCGAGACATAGACCTCACCGCGGTAACGGTACTCGACGTCGTAGCCTGCGATGCGACGCTGCTCGGAGACCGAACTGACGTCGCGGCAGCGGGTTTCCGTGCCCTGGTAGGTACGATCGCCCTGATGGGAGAGGTTGTTGCCAACCGCGCCGCCGGCGACCGCGCCGACCACGGTGGCAGCCTTGCGGCCGTCGCCCTTGCCGACGGTGTTGCCGAGCACGCCGCCGACGACGGCGCCGAGGATGGTCCCGGCGGTGGAGTTACCGCTGGACTCCTGGCGGACGACGGGCTGGTCGTAGCATTCCTGCCGGGGCGTCTCGATACGCGCGACGCCATAGACCGGATCGACGCGCAGGACGTCGGCCCAGCCAAAATGGGTGTTGTCGTCCGGACCCTGGGCCGGACCGGGCGGCGGACCCGGAGGCGGGCCGTAACGACCGTCCTGAGCACTGGCACCGGTAGCAAAAACCGCGAGGATGATCGCGGGGATGAGCAGGCGAGACATTTAGGAGAACCTCCAGCCAGGCGCACAAAGCGCCTACGGATGCATTTCATCAAGTTCACGCTGAATCCACGCTTAGAACCGCGGCGATAGCCTTCACATTGTCATGTCAACCGAATTCCGCCCCGCGCGTACGACGCACGCCGGGCCGGGCTTGCTAATATCTCCGACCGGCCGCCCGCCGCGCCCGTCCACGGATCCCCGATGCCGATCAAGCTCTACAACACCCTGTCGCGCCTCACGGAAGAGTTCAAGCCGCTCGATCCGCAGCGGGTGACCATGTACGTCTGCGGGCCCACCGTCTACAACTACATCCACATCGGCAATGCCCGGCCGCCAGTGGTCTTCGACGTGCTGGCACGCCTTATCCGGCGCCATTACCCGACGCTGGTCTACGCCCGGAACATCACCGACGTGGACGACAAGATCAACAACGCGGCCGCCGCCGCGGGTGTGCCGATCGGACAGATCACCAGCCGTTACGCCAAGGCCTATAACGAAGACCTCGCACGCCTCGGCGTGGCCCCGCCCGACGTCGAGCCCTACGCGACGGACCACATCCCCCAGATCATCCGCATGATCGAGCGCCTGATCGCCAGCGGTCATGCTTACGAGGCGGAAGGCCACGTGCTGTTCAACGTGGAGTCTTTCCCCGCCTATGGCGCACTCTCCGGCCGCGATCCCGATGAGTTGCTGGCCGGGGCGCGTGTTGAAGTGGCGCCCTACAAGAAGAGCGCCGGTGACTTCGTGCTGTGGAAGCCTTCGGACGAGACCCTGCCCGGCTGGGACAGCCCCTGGGGTCGCGGCCGACCCGGCTGGCACATCGAGTGCTCGGCCATGAGCGAGACCCACCTTGGCGAGACCATCGACATCCACGCCGGTGGCGTCGACCTGACCTTCCCCCATCACGAGAACGAGATCGCCCAGAGCGTCTGTGCGCACGGCGGCAAGCCGTTCGCCCGTTACTGGAT
>NZ_JBFUAT010000090.1:0-1772 GCF_056406135.1 Luteibacter sp. P1_D3
GTCTTACCCTGATCTGCGATCCTGCCGGAGACGTGTCACCGTCCAATGGCGTCTCGATCAGCGTCAACACTGTGTCAGCCATCACTGACTTACCGTATGACAGGGTTCGTTCCGGAACACCCATCAACCCGACAAGGAGGAGACCATGAAGGAGACAGTAAGCAAAGGCCTGAGGCACTGTGCGGCAGCAGCGGCGGCGCTGGCATGACGTGGCTCGCAACGGCGCGCGGGGGGCGTGGCGCCGTCGATCAGGCGCTGCTGGCTGCGATCGAATCCGCCGAACGCAACGCCTCGTCCGGCAAACGGCCCATCGTCGAGACACATATTCATTTCTGGCAGATGACGCGGCCCGGCGGTGTGCCATGGCCCACAGCAGTGGAAGGGCCGATCTTCCGCGACGTGCTGCCGCCGGAGTACAGCGCATTCGCCAGATCCCAGGGCGTGGTGGCGGCCGGGATCGTGGAAGCGAGCGGCATTGTTCAGGACAACCAGTGGGTCCTCGATCTCACCAAGAACGATCCGTTTTACGCGTTCTTCGTCGGGAATCTCGAGATTGGCGCGCCGAACTTTTCCGCTGACCTCGCGCGTTTCGCAGCTGACCCGCGCTTTGTGGGAATCCGCGGCTATCTCACCGGCCCGGCTGAGGGCATCACGCTCAGCGCGGCACAGCTCACCAGCCTGCGCGACCTGGCAGCGCGCGGTATGACGCTCGACATCATCAGCCGGGGGACCAGGAACCCGAAGAGCCAGGTGCAGGCGCTTTGTACCGCGGTGCCCAATCTGCGCGTCATCATCGACCATTTGGGCGGCGCAACCGGGCCGGCGGTGGACCCCGCCTGGGCGTCCGACGTTCGTCGCCTCGCCAGCGACTGCCCGAATCTGTACATGAAGTTTTCGTCGTTCTATGACATGTACGCTCCCGGCGACGTGGTTTTTCCGTCTCCCACCGACCTCGCTTCGTACAAGCCGCAGTTCGACGTGCTGATGTCCGCGTTCGGCAAGGACCGCCTGATCTGGGGCAGCAACTGGCCGGTAATCACCCTGCACGGGACTTTCGAAGCCCAGATCGCTGTCGCCGAGGCGTATCTGGCCCCGTTCGGTGCCGGCGTGCGCGACAAAGTGATGTTCAAGAACGCCCTCGCGTTCTATCGCCGGCACAAGGCGTAGCGGACCGGAGAAACTGCCGGCTCAGCTCCGACGGCTTTCCCGCCACGAAGCCGGCGTTGCTCCCAGTTCCCGTTTGAACACTGTATTGAGGTACTGGACGGAACGAAAGCCGCTCGCCCGCGCGATGTCATCGATGCCCATTTGCGTGTTGCTGAGCAACTGAAAGCAACGCTGCAACTTGTACAGCAGGATTTCGTCGTGGACGGAGCGCTTCAACTCGCGGCGAAAGTACATCTCCAGCGATGAGCGCGAAAGCCCCACCGTTTCGGCAACCTGCTCCGTCTTGATGCCCTGGCAGGCGTATTGACGGATGTAATGGAGAGCGCGCATTACGGTTGCGCTGTGTTCGACGTCGCGCGCGGTGGACGCGCGCGAATGCACGCCGGCTGGGGGCACGACCACACGCACGTCGTTCACCGGCGAGCCGCTCAGGGCCTGGTGCAACAGGTGCGCCGCGCGATGGCCCATTTCGTGGGTTCCCTGGCTGACCGAGCTGAGCTGGATTCTCGTCAGGTGTTGGCCCAGTGTGTCGTTATCGATCCCGATGATGGCGACTTCGTCGGGAACTGCGATTGCACCGACGATGCAAGCCTGCAGCACCTGCC
>NZ_JBFUAT010000091.1:0-1767 GCF_056406135.1 Luteibacter sp. P1_D3
GTGTTGCGCTCGGCCTGGTTGTCGATGCGCGCGTCCATCCAGAACGACCACGCGATCAGCACCACGAGGGCAGCGCCAAAAGCCATGCCGAGCTGGATATAGAACTCGCGTTCGCGCAGCTTGCGTCGCTCGGCGCGCCAGGGGAGTAGGTTGATATGTGCCATCAGTCGAAGCTCCTCATGGCGAGGCCGACGGCAATCATCAGCGCGGGCGCGTCCTGGGCCAGGGTCTGGGCCTGGACGCGGCTGGAAAGCGCCATGCGGGCGAGCGGATTGGCGACGACGCAGGGAACGCCGAGCTGCTGTTCGAGCAGTTCGGTGATGCCTTCGATCGAGGCACAACCGCCGGCCAGGACAACCTGGTCGACGCGGCTGTACTCGCTGCCGGCGAAGAAGAACTGGAGCAGACGGCTCACCTGCTGGACCAGCGATTCCTTGAACGGCTCCAGCGCCTCCATCTCGTAGGATTCAGGCAGGCCGCCCTTGCGCTTGGCCCGGCCGGCTTCCTCGTAGGAGAGGCCATAGCGACGCATGATCTCGTCGGTGAGCTGCTTGCCGCCGAAGACCTGCTCGCGGGAGTAGATCGTCCGCTGGTTCTTCAGCACGGCCAGGGTCGTCATCGTGGCGCCGATGTCGACGACCGCCACCAGGGCGTCCCGCGAGACCGCCAGCTGGTCGGCCACCATGGCGAACGCGTTCTCCATGGCGAACGCCTCGACGTCGACCACCCGGGCGGTCAAGCCGCCGAGGTCGAGGGCGGCGATGCGCATGTCCACGTTCTCGGTCCGCGAAGCGGCGAGCAGGATGTTGTTCATCTCGGGGTTGTCGCGAACCGGCCCGACGATCTCGAAATCGAGGCTAACTTCCTCGATCGGGTAGGGAATGTACTGGTTCGCCTCGACCTGGATCTGACCCTCGAGGTCATCCTCCGAGAGGTCGGCCGACATGGGAATGATACGGGTGATCACGGCGGAGCCGGCCACGGCAGCAGCGCCGTGTTTGAGCTTGGAACCGGATCGGGCCAGTGCCCGCCGAATAGCCTCACCCACCGCTTCGACTTCAACGATGTTCTTCTCGACGACGGCATTGGGCGGCAACGGCTCGACGGCATAGTGTTCGACGCGATAGCGCCCCCCTGCCTGACTGAGCTGCAGCAGCTTTACTGCGGTCGAACTGATGTCGACGCCAATCAAAGGCGCCGCCTTGGGTGTAAAGAGCCCCACGTTGTCCCCCTTCCCCGCGCCTTTGTCGGAATTGGTCTTCGGCGCGAAGGCATTAGATCTAAAACTTAACGGATTGGCAACGGGCCACACAGGCCCTTACCGGCACTAATTCACAAATCCAGTCACTGGGTTAGCGAAAACCCTTCAGGACGGGTCGAGCGTCACCCAGCCGCGCCCCTCCCCGCCTTGGCTCTATACTCCGCCACGACCCACACGGCGGCGACCTCTCCCCCTTCATGCGAATCCTCAAGCGTTTGCTGCGCATTGCGCTGTACCTCGCCCTGGCCGGCATCCTCTTCGTGGCAGGCGCCATCGGCGTCGCCTATTGGCTACTGGCCCCGCGCCTGCCCTCGGTCGCCGTCCTGCGCGACTACCACATGCAAGTTCCGCTCCGGGTACTGAGCTCGGACGGGCGGCTCATCGCCTCCTTCGGCGAGACCCGACGCATTCCCGTGCACATCGCCGACGTGCCCGCACGCCTCAAGAATGCTGTCTTATCGGCCGAAGATGGCGATTTCTATAGCCACCCGGGCATCGACTGGCAC
>NZ_JBFUAT010000092.1:0-1681 GCF_056406135.1 Luteibacter sp. P1_D3
GTGTCCTCGACCATGCCACGGAGCAATTGCACCCAACAACCGATGAAGCGCTCGACCGTCGACCGGTCGAACAGCGATGTCGCGTACTCGATACCGCCTCTCACTCCCCGACTGCCATCCTCCAAAGAAAGCGAAACATCGAACTTGGCCAATTGCACGCTAGATTCGATTTCCTGAGCAGCCAACGCAGACAGACTCCAAGCCGCCTCATTCCGATCCTCCCAGACGAACCAGGTCTGGAAGACCGGATGGTGCGCGGTGCTGCGTGCCGGATTGAGTCGCTCCACCACCTGCTCAAACGGCAGGTCCTGGTGTTGCTGCGCGGCTACGGTCGTTGCCTTGACCTGCTCCAGCAGCGACGCCACCGTCGGCGAGCCGGACAGGTCCACGCGGATAGCCACCGTATTCACGAAGAAGCCGATCAGCCCCTCGATCTCCTGTCGGCCGCGGTTCGCCGTCGGCGTACCCACCACCACCTCGTCCTGACCCGACAAGCGTGACAACAGCGCCGACCAGCTGGCCAGCAGGGTCATGAACAACGTGGTCCCGTGGCGGCGGCTCAGTGCACGCAGCCCCTCGGTCAGCGAAGCGTCCAGTTCGCACGCTACGAAGTCGCCCGCGTAGTCCTGCTGCGCCGGCCGCGGCCGATCCGTCGGCAGRTCCAACAGCGCCGGAGCTCCCGACAGCTGCGTCAGCCAGTACGCCTCCTGCGACGCCAGACGCTCACCAGACACCCATTGACGCTGCCAGGCCGCGTAATCGGCGTACTGCACCGCCAAGGGCGACAACGGGTTTTCCCGGCCTTCGCGGAACGCGTTGTACATCGCGCTCAACTCGCTGACCAGGATCCCCATCGACCAGCCATCCGAGACGATATGGTGCATCGTGATCGCCAACACGTGCCGGTCCGCGCTTCGCACGATCAACCGTCCACGGATCAGCGGCCCGGTCGACAGATCGAACGCCTCGGCGGATTCCTCGGCCAGCAACCGCGCCTGCGCCGTATCAGCCGACAACGCCTCCAGCGCCGTCAGGTCGTGCTCGACCAACGTAAACCGCGCATCGGCCGCGATCCACTGCACCGGCTGACCTTCTCGCGAAGGAAAGCTCGTTCGCAGCGCTTCGTGCCGCGCGAGCAAACCATCCAGCGCGCGACGCAACGCCACCTTATCGAGCGCACCATCCAGCGACATCGCCAGCGGGATGTGATACGCCCGACTGTGGCCTTCCAACTGGTCCAGGAACCACAGGCGCTGTTGCGCATACGACAGCGCCTGGCGGGCCGCACCCTCTGCAGGCGTCACCGCCGGCAACGTGCTGCGCGACGAGCCCGTCGTCGCCCGCGCAAAGTCACACAGCACCGGCGTGGTGAACAACTGGCTCAAGGCCACTTCCTGACCCAGTGCCTGACGCAGTCGAGAGATGACTTGCACGGCCAACAACGAGTGGCCGCCCAAGGCGAAGAAGTTGTCGTGGCGGCCCACCCGGGCATGRCCCAGCAGGCYYGACCACACCGTCGCGATCGCCTCCTCCACCGCACCTTCCGGTGCTTCGTACGCTTGCACCGCGTAGGACTCCGCCTCCGGTGCCGGCAGCGCCTTGCGATCCAGCTTGCCGTTGGGTGTCAGCGGCAGCGAGGCCAGCGTCACGATCGCACTCGGGACCATGTACTCCGCCAGCG
>NZ_JBFUAT010000093.1:0-1210 GCF_056406135.1 Luteibacter sp. P1_D3
CCGTGCCGTCGCCACGCACGTCAGCCATCCCGAACGGCGCCGTCGTCTCCGCCACGTCGCCCAGCATCTCCCGGAAGAACCGCTCGTGCTCCGCGCGACTCACCCCCAGTCGCGCCTGCGCGACAAAGGTCCGGAACGGCACCGGTTCCGGCAACTCGCTCTCGCGGCCAACAAGATGTGCTTCGATTTCCTCGCCCAGTACCTCCAGCGTCGCATGGTCAACACTCATATGGTGATGAACCAACAGCAACAGCCAGCGGTCCTGTGATAGGTCATGTGCCACGTAGCCGTGCATCATCGGTGCGCGATCGATCGCCATCCGGTAGTGCCGCGGATCCACCAGACGCTCCAGTTGCGCCGCGGCATCACCGCCGGCCGGATCCAACCTCACCTCCGTCACCGGCACCGACGCCTCGCGCCACACGACCTGCACCGGCTCRTCCAACCCTTCCCACGCCACCGCCGTGCGCAGAATGTCGTGCCGCCCGATCACCGCCTGCAAYGCGACAAGGTACCGGTCCAACCGCTCACGCCGATCAAAGGCGGTCGTCCCGAACAGCACGTAAGGATCGGCATCCCGGGTCAACAGRTGATGGAACAGGATGCCTTCCTGCAGCGGCGCCAACGGGTAGATGTCCTGGATGTTCGCCATCCCACCCGGCACCGTCGCCGCAATACCATCGATCTGCGACTGTTCCAGCTTGACCAGAGGCAGCATCGACGGCTCGATCGCCGTGCAATCTTGCGGGATAGCGTTCGCCGGCACCGTCCACGACGGCGCAGCCTTCGCTCCCTCGACCAGCCTCGCCAGCCCTGCGACCGTCGGTGCCGCAAACAGCATGCGCACATCCGTCGCTACACCACGACGGTGCAATTGCCCCATCGCCGTGATCGCCAACAACGAGTGGCCGCCCAAGGCGAAGAAGTTGTCGTGGCGGCCCACCCGGGCATGACCCAGCAGGCTTGACCACACCGCCGCGATCGCCTCCTCCACCGCACCTTCCGGTGCTTCGTACGCTTGCACCGCGTAGGACTCCGCCTCCGGTGCCGGCAGCGCCTTGCGATCCAGCTTGCCGTTGGGTGTCAGTGGCAGCGAGGCCAGCGTCACGATCGCACTCGGGACCATGTACTCCGCCAGCGTTCCCGACAGGGCCTCGCGAAGACGCTCCACCGACAGCGTGGCGCCTGCCTCGGCCACCACATAGGCCAC
>NZ_JBFUAT010000094.1:0-1181 GCF_056406135.1 Luteibacter sp. P1_D3
ACTTCGCACATCATGATCACGCGAAGGTCTTTTTCGCCGCGCTTGAGGCCGTGCTGCGCCAGCAGGTCCGTGACCTTCTTCGCCTGGCCCAGGGTGCGGACAAACGGCACCATGACCTCAACGTTGACCAGGCCCATGTCGTCGCGCACGCGCCTGAGCGCTTCGCACTCCATCGCAAAGGCTTCGCCGAAATCAGGGCTGAGGTAGCGCGACGCGCCGCGAAAACCGAGCATCGGATTTTCTTCCTCGGGCTCGTAACGTGAACCGCCGATCAACTTGCGGTATTCGTTGGACTTGAAGTCCGACAAACGCACGATCACCGGCTTGGGCCAGAAGGCCGCTGCGATGGTGGCCACACCTTCGGTCACCTTGTCGACATAAAAGGCACGCGGCGAGGCATGGCCGCGCGCCACGCTTTCCACTGCTTTTTTCAGGTCGGCATCCACGTTGGGGTAATCAAGAATCGCCTTGGGGTGCACGCCGATGTTGTTGTTGATGACRAATTCCAGMCGYGCCAGGCCGACACCGTGGTTGGGTATCTGGCAGAAGTCAAACGCCAGCTGGGGGTTGCCGACATTCATCGTGATCTTCAGGTCGATCGGCGGCATCTCGCCTCGCTGCACTTCCGTCACTTCGGTCTCCAGCAGGCCGTCATAAATGTTGCCGGTATCGCCCTCGGCGCAGCTCACGGTGACGAGCATGCCGTCTTTCAGCGTTTCGGTGGCATCGCCGCAGCCGACCACTGCCGGGATACCCAGCTCGCGCGCAATGATGGCCGCGTGGCAGGTGCGCCCGCCGCGATTGGTCACGATGGCACTGGCGCGCTTCATCACCGGTTCCCAGTTCGGGTCGGTCATGTCCGTCACCAGGATGTCGCCGGCCTGCACCTGGTCCATGTCCTTGATGTCGTGGACGATGCGGACTGCGCCCGTGCCGATCTTCTGGCCGATCGCGCGGCCCTCTGCCAGCACGGTGCCGGTGCCCTTGAGCTTGTAGCGCTGCTCGGCCTTGCCCTTGGACTGGCTCTTGACGGTCTCGGGACGCGCCTGCAGGATGTAGAGCTCGCCGTCGATGCCGTCCTTGCCCCACTCGATGTCCATCGGGCGGCCGTAATGCGCTTCGATGATCAGCGCATAGCGGGCGAGCTGCTCGACGTCGGTGTCGGTCAGTGAATAGCGGTT
>NZ_JBFUAT010000095.1:0-1165 GCF_056406135.1 Luteibacter sp. P1_D3
GGTAGCGCTGTGCGTGGAGCGTGGGCTGCCGATGATGGTGGGCCTGTTGGCGGTGTTGAAGGCCGGTGGTGCRTACGTGCCGCTGGATCCGTCGTACCCGGCCGAGCGACTGCGTTACATGCTGGAGGATGCGGCACCGGTAGCGGTGTTGACCCAGCCTGGGCTGGGCGAGGCATGGACATCGCTCTCGGCACAGCTTGCCGTGCCGGTGCTGGACCTGACCGCGACCTCGGCGTGGGCGGAGGAAGCGGACACCGACCTGGATCGTGCGGGGCTRACGCCCTCGCACCTGGCGTATGTGATCTACACCTCCGGCTCAACCGGTCAGCCCAAGGGGGCGATGAACGAGCATAGTGCGGTAGTCAATCGCCTGACGTGGATGCAGTCGAGCTACGATCTGGGACCGGAGGATGCGGTGTTGCAGAAAACACCCAGCAGCTTCGATGTCTCGGTGTGGGAATTTTTCTGGCCTTTGCTGACGGGCGCACGACTGGTGATGGCCCGTGCAGAAGGCCACAAGGATGCGGCGTATCTGGCCAGAGCGATCCGCGAGCATGGGATTACTACAGCGCATTTTGTTCCCTCGATGCTGCAGTTGTTCCTGGACGAACCGTCGGTAGTCAATTGCACACCKCTTCGCCAGGTGATGTGCAGCGGTGAGGCGCTTGCGCCGGCACTGGTGGCGAAGTTTCACCAGGTGCTGCCACTGGCTCGGCTGCATAACTTGTACGGTCCGACGGAGGCGGCAGTGGACGTCACGGCCTGGACGTGCGAGACGGTGCAGGAGCGAACGATTCCGATTGGCCGTCCGATCGCAAACGCGCGGATCTACATCCTGGATGGTCACGGTGAGCCGGTTCCGGTGGGTGTGGCCGGCGAGATCCACATCGGTGGCGTACCGGTGGGTCGTGGCTATCTCAACCGTGCGCAGTTGACGGCGGAGCGCTTTGTGGCCGATCCGTTCCACGGTGGACGGATGTACCGCACGGGTGATCTGGGCCGGTGGCGTGAGGACGGCACGATCGAGTATTTGGGTCGTAACGACTTCCAGGTCAAGGTACGTGGTTTCCGCATCGAGCTSGGAGAGATCGAGGCACGGCTGGCAGAGCAGGTCGGCGTACGCGAGGCGGTGGTGATTGCCCGCGAAGATCAGCCGGGCGATCGT
>NZ_JBFUAT010000096.1:0-1127 GCF_056406135.1 Luteibacter sp. P1_D3
GGCGCTGTGCGTGGAGCGTGGGCTGCCGATGATGGTGGGCCTGTTGGCGGTGTTGAAGGCCGGTGGTGCATACGTGCCGCTGGATCCGTCGTACCCGGCCGAGCGACTGCGTTACATGCTGGAGGATGCGGCACCGGTAGCGGTGTTGACCCAGCCTGGGCTGGGCGAGGCATGGACATCGCTCTCGGCACAGCTTGCCGTGCCGGTGCTGGACCTGACCGYGACCTCGGCGTGGGCGGAGGARGCGGACACCGACCTGGATCGTGCGGGGCTGACGCCCTCGCACCTGGCGTATGTGATCTACACCTCCGGCTCAACCGGTCAGCCCAAGGGSGTRATGGTCGAGCATCKCAACACGGGCAACCTGATCGCATGGTTTAACCAGAACTTCCCGGCAGCGGCTCTGGAACGGACGCTGTTCTCAACCTCGATCAATTTCGATACCTCGATTTTCGAGATGTTTGCGCCCTTGACTTCGGGTGCGTCGCTGGAGGTAGTCGATGACGTGCTTCATTGTGGCTCCCTGGAAGAGATCAGACTGATCAATGCAGTGCCTTCAGCACTGGGTTCGTTGCTGATGTCTCGTCAGCTGCCGTCCTCGATCGAGCGTTTCCACTTGGCGGGCGAGCGTCTGCCCCGCGAACTGGTGGACCGTCTGTTCCGCGAGACGGACGCGAAGACGGTGGTGAACCTTTACGGTCCTACGGAGACGACAACCTATTCAACGTGGGTCGCTTTTGATGCCGAGGAGAATTTCCGTCCCACCATCGGCCGTCCGATCGCAAACACGCGGATCTACATCCTGGATGGTCACGGTGAGCCGGTTCCGGTGGGTGTGGCCGGCGAGATCCACATCGGTGGTGCGGGTGTGGCACGGGGTTACCTCAACCGYGCGGAATTGACGGCGGAGCGCTTTGTGGCCGATCCGTTCCACGGTGGACGGATGTACCGCACGGGTGATCTGGGCCGGTGGCGTGAGGACGGCACGATCGAGTATTTGGGTCGTAACGACTTCCAGGTCAAGGTACGTGGTTTCCGCATCGAGCTGGGAGAGATCGAGGCACGGCTGGCAGAGCAGGTCGGCGTACGCGAGGCGGTGGTGATTGCCCGCGAAGATCAGCCGGGCG
>NZ_JBFUAT010000097.1:0-1043 GCF_056406135.1 Luteibacter sp. P1_D3
GGGTGGCGCTGTGCGGCGCTGTGCGTGGAGCGTGGGCTGCCGATGATGGTGGGCCTGTTGGCGGTGTTGAAGGCCGGTGGTGCGTACGTGCCGCTGGATCCGTCGTACCCGGCCGAGCGACTGCGTTACATGCTGGAGGATGCGGCACCGGTAGCGGTGTTGACCCAGCCTGGGCTGGGCGAGGCATGGACATCGCTCTCGGCACAGCTTGCCGTGCCGGTGCTGGACCTGACCGCGACCTCGGTGTGGGCGGAGGAAGCGGACACCGACCTGGATCGTGCGGGGCTGATGCCCTCGCACCTGGCGTATGTGATCTACACCTCCGGCTCAACCGGTCAGCCCAAGGGCGTGATGGTCGAGCACTCGGGCGTGATCAATTACCTCCGTTGGGCCGGCAAGGCTTACGACATGAATCGTACGCTCGTGTCCTCGTCGCTATCGTTCGACGCCACGGTAACGAGTCTGCTTGGTCCTTGGGTCGTCGGTGGCGTGGCCGAACTGTTGGACGAAAAGCGTGAGGTGGACGAGCTGGAACGTCRGATCGGTACGCTGGAAGGCCTGGTCAAGATCACGCCAACGCACCTTGAATCGTTGGGCCAGCGCGTTCGTGGACAAGGTGTGGGTAGCCGGGTAGGGACGTTTGTGGTCGGTGGCGAGGCGCTGCCGGCATCGRCGGTGCGGCTGTGGCAAGCAATCCAGCCTAACGTGCGGATCGTAAATGAGTACGGACCGACGGAAGCAGTAGTCGGCTGCATGATCTACGACGTAAGGGATGGCCTGTCATCCTCGGCGAGCGTATCAATCGGCCGTCCGATCGCAAACACGCGGATCTACATCCTGGATGGTCACGGTGAGCCGGTTCCGGTGGGTGTGGCCGGCGAGATCCACATCGGTGGTGCGGGTGTGGCACGGGGTTACCTCAACCGTGCGGAATTGACGGCGGAGCGCTTTGTGGCCGATCCGTTCCACGGTGGACGGATGTACCGCACGGGTGATCTGGGCCGGTGGCGTGAGGACGGCACGATCGAGTATTTGGGTCGTAA
>NZ_JBFUAT010000098.1:0-1030 GCF_056406135.1 Luteibacter sp. P1_D3
ACGATCGCCCGGCTGATCTTCGCGGGCAATCACCACCGCCTCGCGTACGCCGACCTGCTCTGCCAGCCGTGCCTCGATCTCTCCCAGCTCGATGCGGAAACCACGTACCTTGACCTGGAAGTCGTTACGACCCAAATACTCGATCGTGCCGTCCTCACGCCACCGGCCCAGATCACCCGTGCGGTACATCCGTCCACCGTGGAACGGATCGGCCACAAAGCGCTCCGCCGTCAACTGCGCACGGTTGAGGTAACCCCGTGCCACACCCGCACCACCGATGTGGATCTCGCCGGCCACACCCACCGGAACCGGCTCACCGTGACCATCCAGGATGTAGATCCGCGTGTTTGCGATCGGACGGCCGACGAAGCTCCCGTGACGGGTTAAGCCCAGCGGTTGCAGCTCACACACAGTGGCATGTACCGTAATTTCCGTGATGCCGTACATGTTCACGAGCTTCGTGCCACTATTTTGTTTGCGTCTGCACCATGGCAGAAGCGTGGAGGACTCGAGCGATTCCCCACCGAAAATTACGTACCTCAGGTAATGGGACGAACGCGTCTGCGACTGAGCGTTGATGAATTGCATGAACGCAGATGGGGTTTGATTCAGAATCGTTACCCGTTGCTCATTTATTAGGTGATAGAGACGATCGGGCGATCGTACATCTGCAAGATCGGCAACGATGAGCCGAGCTCCCGTGGTTATTGCTCCGAATATCTCCCACACCGAGAAGTCGAATGCGTACGAGTGGAGAAGAACCCAGACATCGCTTTCTCGAAATGAAAATATCGAGAGGCTTGTAACAAACAAGCTAATGACGTTTCCATGTTCGACCATCACGCCCTTGGGCTGACCGGTTGAGCCGGAGGTGTAGATCACATACGCCAGGTGCGAGGGCGTCAGCCCCGCACGATCCAGGTCGGTGTCCGCTTCCTCCGCCCACGCCGAGGTCGCGGTCAGGTCCAGCACCGGCACGGCAAGCTGTGCCGAGAGCGATGTCCATGCCTCGCCCAGCCCAGGCTGGGTC